>NZ_KE952797.1 GCF_000466385.1 Aneurinibacillus aneurinilyticus ATCC 12856 | reverse complement strand
ACGATCCACTCTGGATCGTACTGGATAATCAACATCCTTGGATCGGCTTATCAAACCAGATGTATATAGTTAGGTATAATGTCATAAAGTTGCCTAATGTTAGAAGATAAAATATATAATGAACAGGATTTTAAGATGAGAAGGGGTCTCAAGATGAAAGTAATATTGCAAGATATGAAGCTTCCCTCTTTTTCATTTAAGCTGCCACGTTTGAAGAACCTGCCGTTTCTTAAGCGAAAGAAATCCGGATATATCGGTATTACACTGGAGGATGGAGGGCTTCGCTATGCGGAAGTTCGCCATAGTCTTTATAGTATTGAAGTGAAGCGGGCAGGCTTTATTGAGATTGAAAGCGGTCTTGTAGAACGCGGAAAGATTATCGATGAAGGTTCATTGGAAATTCGGTTAACGGACGGGAGTAAAAGAGAAGGGCTGAAAGGGAAGCGAGCTGTGATTTCCATCCCAAGCTCCTCATTGTTTATTCGTAAGGTGCTGCTTCCACCCGTACCGGAAAAAGAAGTACGGATGTTGCTCGAAGTGGAGCTGGAGACAACTGTTCATGTGCCGTTTGCACGACCGTATTTCGATTATTATAAGCTTGGAAGCATAGCAGAAAACGAAGATGAGGAGCCACAGGACCAATATTTAGTTGTGGCAGCACCAGGAGATTTGATTGATCAATATATGGACTTGCTTGATTTCCTGCAAATTGAGCTGATGGCAGCGGAAATAGAGCCGCTTGCATTGTATCGTATGCTTGAAAATTATGCAGAAGTAACGGAAGAGGATTTTATGATTGTTCAGCTTGGCATGCATAGTGTGAATGTTTCCTTCTTTAAAGGTGAGATTCCAGAATTTGTCCGTAACATTCCCATTGACTTAACAAGTTACAATATTTCGCTGAATGAGCGGAATTTACAGTCTTCTTCCTTATTTCAATATATGAAAGATAGAGGGGTTTTTGAGGGCTTTGCACGCGATTTAATGCGTGAATTAGAACGTGTGCTTACTTTCTATGAGTTTAATATGACGAATGACGGGACGCGAGTGCAGAAGATTTATTTGACTGGAGACTTTCCGAATATGGAGGAAATGATGGAAATCCTCCAGCAAAATGTTGAACATGCTGAAGTGACAAAATTTCCGATTGAATACATTAACCATTCTTGGTCTAATCAGGATGAAGTTCATGCTTACATGGTGCCAGTCGGTCTATCGATGAGGGGTTAAAACGATGATAGATATTAACCTGTTACCTCAGAAGAAAAGACGAGTTACCGGTACGATTATTGTATATGCAGCCATTGCTATATTATGGCTGGTCGGTGCCGGTTATATGGGTACGCTGTATATTTCGGGCAAGCAGGAGACTGCAAGTATGCAGGCACAAATTACGGAAATGGATAAAAAGCTGAGCGCACAGAAGGGTCAGCAGCAAACTGAGGCCGTATCTGTTGACGGCTATCTGGAACTTTCTGATAGGCTGCAGCATTTGTTTTATCCAACATCCCTTCTGCTAGATGAGTTAGCCAAGCAGTTTCCGGAACAAGGAAAGCTATTGGCGGTTTCTTACAATATGGACGGAAAAGTGGAAGTCGAAGGACGCTTTGAGCAATACGAAGACGTTGCTGCGTATTTGTATAATGTACAGCGGCTACCACGTGTAGTAAAAGCCAATATAAAGAGCATTAATGCAATTAAAATTGAATGGAAGGGGCCGAAAGATGAGAATGACAACCCGCTCTCCCCTTCGCTGCAAATTGTTGGCGGCGAAATTCTGCCCCACTATTTGGCAAAGTTTGAAATGACAACAAGGACTTTGGATGAGAAAAAAATTCGTGGCAAACTTTCAGTGACTTCGGGTAATACAGCTGAAGAGGGAAAGAAGGAGTAAAAAATGGACGAAAAACAACGACAATATGTGTTGCTTGGTCTGGCTATTCTTTTTCTTCTTCTGGCTGTATTCTATTATTTATATTTAACACCTGTATTAGAAAAAAAGCAGGAAACACAAATACAGCTTGAACAGAAAAGGGCAGAGCTTGCTATTATAAAACAGAAGCAAAATGTGAAGGACTCACGACCGCCACAGGAGAAGCTGCGTCAAATTGCTGAACTATTCCCTGTTAAATCATATGATGACCAATTAGTTAAAGATTTTGGAGAATTACAGTCCATAAGCAGTATTTCAATTGAAAGTGCTACTTTTGAAGAGAAAAAAGAAGTTCAGGCCACAGAGTTAGCCAAGGAGATTGTTCCTGATAAAGCCTCTGAAAGCCCACCCACAGCTGTAGAGACACAAGAAAAGGTGGCGGAGGTTACACGTGCGGATCTTGAGAAATATTTGCCCACAAGCTCGGTACGCAGCGTGCAGATTAAGTTAGGTGTTAAAGGCGATTATAAAAACATTTATGCATTTGTTACTGAGATTCAGCAAATGTCACGCTATTTGCGTGTGGACAAACTTTCTTTTAATCAACAGGAAAAAGATCCTTTTAATCCTCCAAAGGATACACGTTTGCAGGCCAATCTTGAATTGACCGGTTATTATGCGCCGCAGTATGCTGCTTTGCTGGACAAGCTGCCATCGGTAAATGTTGGGCCGCCGTCTGGCAAATGGGACCCGACGCAATATGGGATCATAAAGAAAGAAGACGTAAAAATGCCTTCCACCCCTTAGCGGTGAAAGGCGTTTTTCTTGTTCATAAATCAGAGGCCTGTCTCATAAAGTGAAGTAATGACACTTTCTTAGGAAGGGAGACGCCTCACATGAAGAACATTCCGGCGTACAAAATCCGTATTCGTCCTGAAACAGAGCAGTCTCAATCCGGGGCACGGGCACCCGCTGCGCCCCACAAGCCGAAAATAAAATTGAACCAATCTCCGGTAGCAGTCATTCGGCCAGAATCTGAGCCTGTTATAGGCAGCGGGACGGAGGAGCCGGAGAGCAGGTTTACAGAAAATATAACTTCGCTTCCTATGATGGAGCGACCGGATATAAACATAGAAGAAATTGAAACAATTGATTTTAGATCAAGTCGTCCTTCTCCATTTATGAAAAAAAAGTGGACAGGGCATACATTTAAGCCTCCGAAAAATATATTTCGTTTTGCAGCTGTGGCAGGTGGAGCAGTTGCAGTCGGGTTATTGCTCGGGTATGTGGTTCTTCAGACGTTCACGATGGAACCGTCCAATCCAGAGGAAAAAGTGCCCGTAATCCTTGAACAAGCGAAGCAAAATCCGCAGGGGAAAGCAGGCGTACAGGAAATAGGACAGCTGGCACAGGATAAAACGGCAGGACAGGCAGCTAATGCAGCATCCTCCGAACAAGCCAAAGCAAATGAATTGGTCGATAAGCCGAAGACAAAGCCGGTAATGGTTACACTTCCGGCTGTGCCGCTCTACCTTATCCAGGGAGGGGTTTTCAGCACTAAGGCTGGAGCTGAGCAGGAACGTACAGTATTTCAACAAAAGGGATGGCCGACCCATATGGAAGAGGAGGCAGGGAAGCATGCGCTGTTTCTCGGCGTTAGCGCTTCGCGCGATGATGCGCTATCGCTTGCCGAGGCATATCGGGCATCCAAGCAGGAGGTATATATTAAAGAGAAGAGTTTGCCTGCTGGCACGGTAACGTTGAATGTACCTCTGGGGATGTCTGCGGACGCGACTGAGGAGATAAAACGTCTTGGACAGGCGCAGGCTAACTTGTTCCAGATCGTATCACAGAGCATTGGTGATGGCTTTAAAGGAGGGAAAATTTCACAGGATACGCTAGACAAGGTGCTTGCACGGCATCAGGAAGCGCTTAAGCAGGGACGAAGAGTAACAGAGGTACTGGATGAGCAGCAAAAAACATTTCTGCAAAGTGCACTGAATGAGATGACGACGGCTGTCACTACATTGCAGCAGTTTGCAGGTCAGCCGAATCGTACGTATCTTTGGCAGGCGGAAGAAAATATGCTTCGATTTATTTCTTCATATAAAAAGTGGCAGCAGGTGATGACAGGGTAGTACATGGAGCGGAAATATACCGCTCTATTTTTTTCGTTGTTGTACTGCCTAGGCGTCTTTGCTAAACTTAGTATGATATGTGTCTATAAGGAAGAAGAAGCGTATATTCACAGTATCTTTGTATCAAGGAGTAGAAGCAGGTGAATCCTATTGTCTAAAGCAAACCAGCCTTCCATCGTTCTTGCCTCAGCGTCCGCTAGGCGCAAGGAGCTATTGGCCGGGCTTGGCCTGACATTTACCGTGCAGCCGAGTGTTGCAAGCGAAGTAGTTGAAGAAGACGTATCTCCTGAAGAGTTCGTCACCATTCTGGCGCGGCGCAAAGCCCGGGATGTTGCATTCTCGCTCGCGGATAATGAAGACGAGTCGTATCTTGTTATCGGCTCGGACACTGTTGTCGTTCTCGATGGCGAAATTCTCGGCAAGCCGGAACACGAGGAAGACGCGTTCCGCATGCTATCGGGATTACAGGGGAGAACTCACACGGTATATACGGGACTGTGCGTAATTAATACAGCAAACGGCAAGGAGAAGGCAGGCTTTCGGGCAACGAATGTGACAATGCGCGAACTTGGGGCCGAACGCATCCGCCGTTATATTGCTACAGGAGAACCGATGGATAAAGCCGGTGCGTATGGCATTCAGGGATATGGTGCCCTATTGGTATCAAATCTTGAGGGAGATTATTTCTCTGTCGTCGGTCTTCCCGTTTCATTAGTCAGTGACTTTTTGGAAGAATTTGGTGTAAAATTACTATAGGTGACAAATTAAGATCACCTATAGGGGAGACACCATACGTAAGGCAGCAGGAAGTACCCCGAACGTACATGGAATGGGGGAATCTGTATGAAACAGAAGGGCATGCTGTCTGAAGACAATTATCTGACGCTTCGGGATATGCCGGAGACGGATCGGCCGCGTGAAAGAATGATGCAAGCGGGACCGGGCGCGCTATCCAACGCCGAATTGCTGGCGATACTGCTGCGTACCGGGTCTGCAGAAGAATCGGTGTTGAAGCTTTCATACCGCGTACTGAATGAAGTAGGTGGGCTGCGCGGCTTAAAGTCTACTTCCTTTGAGGAACTGACCGCACTGAAAGGCATAGGACCGGCCAAAGCGTTGCTGCTCATGGCCGGACTTGAACTAGGTAAGCGCATGAGTGGCGCACCTCCTTCTGAAAGAATTACAATTCGTTCACCGAAGGATGTAGCCGATGTTATGATGGAAGAAATGCGCTATCATACACAGGAGCATTTTGTTTGCTTATACCTCAATACAAAGAATCATATCATTGGCAGAGAGACAATTTTCATTGGTAGTTTGAACTCATCCATTGTTCATCCCCGCGAAGTCTACAAGGAAGCGATTCGCCGCAGCAGTGCCTCTGTGATCTGCCTTCACAACCATCCGAGTGGCGATGCCACCCCAAGTAGGGAAGATATTGACGTTACGCGTCGTTTACAGGAAGCAGGACGCATTCTGGGGATCGAATTGCTCGATCATGTAATTATTGGAGATGGACAATTTTACAGTTTGAAAGAGAAGGGGCATTTTGCGTAATGCTATCTTTTGCTTATTGAAAAAGTGCACGATTCAGGTATAATTTTATCGTTGTCGCAAGACTACATACGCGCTTAATCATGAAGGGAGAAATTACACCGATGTTTGGTAGCTTTAATAGAGATATGGGTATTGACCTTGGCACGGCCAATACGCTTGTATATGCAAAGTCAAAGGGAATTGTTGTTCGGGAACCGTCTGTCGTGGCGTTGCGCACAGATACGGGAAGCATTGAGGCAGTAGGAAATTCAGCAAAAAGTATGATCGGAAGGACGCCGGGCAATATCGTGGCTGTTCGTCCGATGAAAGACGGTGTTATTGCGGACTTTGAGACAACAGCGACGATGCTGCGTTATTTCATTGATCAGGCACAGAAAACGCGCGGTCTTTTCTCACGTAAGCCAAATGTTATGGTATGTGTTCCTTCAGGTATTACCGCAGTGGAGAAGCGTGCGGTGGAAGACGCGACCAAGCTTGCAGGTGCACGTGAAGCGTTCACTATTGAAGAACCATTCGCGGCGGCTATCGGTGCAGATCTTCCGGTATGGGAGCCGACCGGCAGCATGGTCGTAGACATTGGTGGCGGAACGACTGAGGTGGCGATTATTTCACTCGGTGGAATCGTAACAAGCAGATCGATCCGTGTAGCCGGTGATGAAATGGATGAAGCGATCATTCAATATATTAAGAAAAAATACAATCTGATGATTGGGGAGCGGACATCGGAAGCGCTTAAGATGGAAATCGGTTCTGCTATTCCGCCGGAGCAGGCGGAAACGCTGGATATTCGCGGTCGGGATTTAATCTCCGGTTTGCCGAAGACGATTGAGATTACCGCACAGGAGATTGCGGATGCGCTAAGCGAGACGGTGGCCAGCATTGTTGAAGCAGTGAAGATTACGCTGGAGAAGAGTCCACCTGAATTAGCGGCTGATATTATGGATCGGGGTATTGTACTTACCGGCGGTGGTGCGTTGTTACGTAACATGGATAAGCTGCTGGCGGATGAGACCGGTATGCCGGTATTAGTAGCGGAGAATGCACTTGACTGTGTAGCGGTTGGTACGGGCCGTGCATTGGAGAATCTTCATTTATTCAAGTCTAAATCCGGTATTACGATGCGTTCCGGGCGCAAGTAAGCAGGTGTTGAGGAGTGACCAATTTCTTTGGCAATAAGCGATTAATCGCGATACTGATCGGCTTGATTGTGCTGATTGCGGTCATGGGCGCTACGTTGAAAGAGCGCCCTGTTCCTACTTGGCCGGAGCGATTTGTGAAAGATTCGGTCTCGTTCGTACAGGGACTGCTGTACAAGCCTACAGCTATGGTTTCGGGATTTTTTGATGACATTACCCACATCTATAATGTATATGAAGAGAATAAAGCGCTGAAAGCGCAAATAGATGAGCATGCTAAGCTGGAAGCGGAAGTGAATGCGCTACGCATTGATAATGAAAAGTATCGTCAAATGCTTAACACAAAAGATTCGAAGTTAAGAGGCAATGAAACATATGCAGCAGACGTCATCGCACGTACGCCGGATCGCTGGAACAACATGTTGACGATCAGCAAGGGAAAGAATGACGGCATCGAACCGAATATGGCTGTCGTTTCATCGCAAGGCGCATTAATCGGGCGTGTTCAGAGCGTATCTGCTTTTTCTTCGCAGGTAGAACTGCTGATGGACATCGAGCAGGCGAATCATATTTCTGCTCTCATTCAGGGAACCCAGAATATTTATGGTGTTATTGAAAGCTATGATCTGGAAAAGCATGAGCTGATTATGCGTAAAATTCCTAAGGTGAAAGACGTAGTAGTCAAGCCAGGGCAATATGTTACTACGTCCGGTATGGGAGGCGTGATGCCATCCGGTTTGATTATCGGCCGTGTGAGTTCGGTCGGGGATGGCGATTACGGATTGACACAGACTGCACGTATTACTCCGCTCGCGAATTTCTATCAGATCGAGCAGGTATTCGTAGTAAAGCGTAATTTCGTAGTACAACCGCCACCGCAGGAACAGAAGCAGAAGGCTAATAAGGCCAAAAAGTAGAGGGAGCGGAATAAAGTGAAACTTCACGTAGTGGGTGTTTTTCCGATTTCCTACTATGTGTTAGTTGAACGTATCGGACCCTTAGGAGCAGGTTATCACCACTTACCCTTCCTTGATTTTTCTAAGTCTTGAAGTGGAGATATTACTGTCAGTTAAGGCGTGAGAAAGGCAGGACAATACAAGTGAGGATTGGCGCAATATCTGTATGTATGTTTTTTTTGTTTCTAATTGAAGGCACGATTGCTCAGGTATTCGCCCCGGAAGTGTGGGGACTGCCCTGGATTATTGTTCCACGCTTCGTGCTGGTGGGAGTCGTGTTCATCGGATTGTACGCTGGCCGCAGAAAAGCCTTGTATTTCGGGTTGTTCTTCGGGCTATTATATGACGTAGTATATACGGAAGTAATCGGAGTGTATGCGTTCGCGACCGCGGTGCTGGGATATCTGGCCGGTCTCAGTTCCCGGTATTTCCACCAGAGTTGGTTTCTGGTGCTGGTTAATGTACTGCTGATAGTATTGATCAACGAGTGGCTTGTCTATCAGGTATACCATTTGTTTAATAGAGCATCGATGGGGGCACTGACCTTGCTCTTGAAAGAAATGGTTCCGACTACAGTTTTCAATACGCTGTTCGCCATGCTTATCTTCCGACCGATGAGCAAGCTCATGAATAAGTCAAGAATCAATCAGGAGATTGCGTAGGCGTCATTCGGCAGGAAACCATCACTTCCATGGCGAATACGTTTAAAGATATGGGGTGGATCTTTGGCTATGGCAAAAACAAAGCAGAATGTAGTAATTAAAGGAACCAAAGAGGGCCTCGTTTTTCATCTGGACGATACGTGTTCGTTTGACCGGCTCCTCGAAGAATTACAAGAGAAACTTGAGACAAGCCACCAACAGATTTTGACAGGACCGATCATTAGCATTACAGTAAAGCTGGGAATGCGGTATGTATCGACGAAGCAGGAGCAGCAGATACGGGAGATTTTGAAGAAACGAGGTAATCTTGTCGTAAAGGCGATTGAATCTGAGGTAATTACGAAGGAGGAAGCGCTGCGCGATAAGCTAGCCTCTCAGGTACGTGTCTATGCGCGGACAGTTCGCTCAGGACAAGTCATTCGCCATGAAGGGGATTTACTGCTGCTCGGTGATGTGAATCCGGGCGCGCTTGTGATGTGCACAGGAAATCTTTTTGTGCTGGGAGCGTTACGGGGGACGGGACATGCCGGTTGTGATGGGAACCAGAAATGTATTGTGGTTGCGTATGAGATGTTTCCAACACAGGTACGCATCGCTGGTCTTGTGAATTTTACATCAGACGAACGAGAACCGGAAAAGATGACACGTATGGAATTCGCGTATATTACTGAAGGGCGGTTAGCGATTGAAAAAATAAGTCAATTGCATAAAATCCGGCCTGAACTGGGTCGGTTTGTCATATAGGAGGGATCCTTGTGGGTGAAGCCATTGTGGTTACGTCGGGCAAAGGCGGCGTCGGTAAAACGACAACCACCGCCAATATCGGGACGGCTCTTGCGCAGTTAGGAAAAAGAGTCTGTATGATAGATACGGATATCGGGCTGCGCAATCTTGATCTAGTCATGGGGCTGGAGAATCGGATTATTTTCGATCTTGTGGATGTCCTTGAAGGCAATTGCAAGTTGCACCAGGCTATGATTAAAGACAAACGGTTTGACGATTTGCTTTATCTTCTTCCAGCAGCGCAGACGAAAGATAAATCGGCGGTCTCGCCAGAGCAGATGGAAGAGTTAGTAATCCGACTCAAAGCCGATTTCGACTTCGTGCTTATCGATTGTCCGGCAGGCATCGAACAGGGATTTAAGAACGCGGTGGCCGGTGCAGATAAAGCGATTGTCGTTACGACGCCTGAGATTTCCTCGATTCGTGATGCAGATCGGGTTATCGGTTTGCTTGAACGCGAAGAGCTGGACGCGACCTATCTTGTGGTGAATCGCATTCGGTTGCATATGACGCGGACGGGCGATATGCTTGATGTAGACGATGTCGTCGCTATGTTGTCGGTCGATCCAATCGGATATGTGCCGGACGATGAAGAAGTGATTAAGCATCTGAATCTGAAAGAGCCTGTCGCGATGAACCATGAAGCAAAAGCAGGAATCGCGTATCGCAACATCGCACGTCGCATCCTGGGTGACTCGGTGCCGTTTTTGAATATGGAAGAACCGGAAGGATTTTTTAAGAAAGTGAAGCGGCTATTTGGCATCAGATAAGACGCGGTGCGGACACAGCATCGGGGGATAGAGCATGGATTTTGAAAAAAAGTATATACGCAATTTGGACTGGCTTTTGATTTTGTTGCTAATGTGTCTTGGAATTTTTAGTTTTATCGGTATTTCCGGAGCAACGGCGACGGCGAATTATGAATGGAAGCAGGTTGTGTGGTACGCACTTGGTTTCATGGTGTTGGCGATTATTTTGCTGTTCGATTATGAGTCTTTTTCCAATTCGGCCTATGTGCTATATGGCATTGGTATTATCTTGATTATTGGAGTTTTGTTTGCACCTGTGAAAGAAGGTGTAGGTGGTGCACGCAGCTGGTATCAGCTTGGTGTAGTCGACTTTCAGCCGGCGGAGCTGATGAAGATCTTCACGATTATCGCCGTTGCCAGGTATATATCGAAAAAGGATGAAAAGGAAGAACAGATTGACAACCTGAAAGCGATGTTCCCGATATTTTTATTTATTGGCGTGCCGCTTTTGCTGATTCTGATTCAGCCGGACTTGGGAACAGCGACCGTGTTTGTGGGGATTATGGTTAGCATGCTGATTGTAGCGGGGGTTCCAATGCGTTACTTTGCCGTATTGGGCATTGCTGGAGCGATTTTCCTTTCCTCATTTACTTATGTTTTTATGTTTCATAAGCAATTCTTTTTTGATCACATTATGCATAAATATCAGTGGATGCGGATAGAGTCATGGCTTAAACCGGAAGAGTATCCGACAGAAGGATATCAGTTAATGCAGTCGCTTACAGCGATCGGATCAGGCCAGCTGCTTGGCAAAGGCATCAATCAGGGAACACAGGCAAAAAACGGTTGGGTTCCTGTGGGTGAGAGTGACTTCGTATTTACGGTCATTGGCGAAGAACTGGGATTTATTGGTTCTAGCATCCTGATTTTTATTTATTTCTTCTTTATTTACCGCATGATTCGGATCGCGATGGAAGCCAAAGATACGTTTGGGATGTATGTCATCGCCGGGGTCATCGGGATGTACGTATTCCAGATATTCGAGAACATCGGAATGACGATTCAGCTTATGCCGATTACAGGTCTGCCGCTTCCGTTCGTCAGTTATGGCGGGAGTTCGCTTGTCACAAACTTTTTTGTTATGGGTATTGTGCTTAATGTTGGCATGAGAAGGAAGAAGCTGATGTTTGATTAATAGGGAGATAGGGCCAAGTGCGCCGCTTTTTTTGTCGAAAGGCAGAGAAAAGCGGTGTTTTTTTATTGGATAAACGAATAACGAATTACAGGTGCTAGTCTTTCCATCTCCTTCATACACTTGTACAAAAGGACAAGGAAGAGGGGCGTGGAATCAATGACATATTTCGATACGGACGGAATCAAGCGCCGCCGGGAAGAAAGAGTGCGCCGGTTGCGTGAGCAAATGGAAGACCATTATTCCTCCTATTTTTTTGATGAGAAAGAACAGATGCCACCTATATATACGGACCCGTTTTACCGGGAGAGGGAAGAACCGTGGAGACGTGCGGAATATAAGGAGAGGAAGCGCCTGGGAACATTGCGCTCCTCCGACTCTTCCACATCGCTTGGTCCGATGAAGCGTGGGGATAAATTATTCATTAAAATTGTCGCTTCCTTTTTCCTATTAAGCCTCGCCTATGTGGTTGGGCATATATCATTTCCAGGTGCTGAGAAATACAAGACAGTAATGAATGATGTATTGCATCGCCCCTACAATTTTGCAGGTATGTCAGCCTGGTATGAAAAGAATTTCGGCGCGGTTCCTACTTTATTGCCAGCGGTAGGTAAGAGTGGAAATGAAGCGGAACCAGTGCTTCAAGCACAGAACCTATTGTTGAAGGCACCTGCAGCAGGCAAGGTAGTCCAGACGTTTGCCGACCAAGGAAGCGGGGTGTATTTTACTCCGAAAGAGGCAGCCATTCGTGCGGTAGACCAAGGTTTGGTGATTTTTTCCGGTCAGAAAGAAGGCCTGGGAAATACAATTATTATTCAACACGCAAAAGGCATGGAGACATGGTATGCCGGTCTTTCTGCATTGGAAGTGAAGGAGAACGATTGGGTGGAAGTTCAGCGGACGATTGGTAAAGCCATGCAGGAAGAAAAAGCAATGAAGCCTGTATATTTCGCAGTAAAGAAAAATGAGCAGTTTGTGAACCCGCAGGAAGTGGTCCGGTTTGAATAGTACCACCCTGCAGGTTCATCCTCTATTCTGGGTTATTATGCTGGGCGCGCTGCTGGTCGGACAGTTTTTTCAGGTGATTACCCTGTTTGTTATCGTAGTGCTTCATGAACTCGGACATGTGGTAGCAGCACGGTGGTATGGCTGGCGCATCCGGAGAATCGAGCTGTTACCGTTCGGTGGTGTGGCTGAAATTGATGAGTGGGGAAATACGGAGCCGCGTGCGGAGATTGTGGTGGCGCTGGCTGGTCCAGTCGTAAACGCAGGATTAATTGTAGTGGGGTGGGGATGTTTTTGGCTTGAAATATGGTCGTCTCCCTGGACGACTTTTTTTGTGTACAGCAATCTCGTAATTGGCGCATTTAATTTGCTTCCTATCTGGCCGTTGGATGGAGGGCGGGTACTGCAAACGATAGCCAGCCTGTTCCTGCCATATCGAAGCGCCGTGCTGTTGTCAGTGTACGTAAGCCTGTTAGGGGGGCTTGGACTATTAGTCTGGAGCCTTTCTTTTAAGCCGACTCCACACCTTAATGGACTGGCTGTAGCGTTTTATCTACTTTTTAATGCGATTCTCGCATATAAGAGGAGGCATTATCAATTTTTGCGGTTTTTGCTGGCAAGACAGGCATATTTGGAAGAAGGGAAGCCTGCCTGGATAAAGAGAACCGTTTCTGTGCCCCCGTCTCTTTCACTGGCGCAGACGGTAAATGGATTGAAACGAAACAATTACCATCTATTCGTTGTACAAGGAAAATCATTGCCGCATGCTGTTTTTTCAGAAGAAAAACTGCTCGCATATTACTTCTCTGGTTCACACAGGCATTGTAGAGTGGAAGAGTTACTATAGTAACGGTAAAATAAGAAGGATAGGAAAGGATGATGCCTGTGTGCGAAAAATTATCGTGAATGCTATCGGTCGTGAGGCGCGTGTCGCCGTGCTGGAAGGAAACCGATTAGTTGAACTATATATCGAACGGCCTGAGGAGCATCGTATCGTCGGTAACATCTATAAAGGAAAAGTAGAAAATGTGTTGCCGGGAATGCAGGCTGCCTTTGTCGATATCGGTATGGACAAAAATGCGTTTTTGTATGTAGACGATTGTCTGCCCCCTACTATCGACAAAACAAAAGGAAAAACACCATCCATTAATGAACTTATTACGAAAGGTCAGCAATTGACCGTTCAAGTCAGCAAAGAAGCATTCGGCACGAAAGGGGCGCGTGTCACCACACAGATCTCACTGCCCGGACGATATATTGTTTATCTGCCGAATGTGCCGTATGTTGGCGTTTCTCGCCGTATTCAGCGGGAAAAAGAAAGGGAAAGGCTGCGCTCGATTGTGCGAGACATCTTACGTCCAGAAGAAGGTGTCATCCTTCGTACGCTAGCTGCAGGTGTTACCCAGACTGAACTGGAGGCGGATATCTTATTTTTGCGTGCTCGCTGGGAACAAGTACAGACAGACAAGCGGGATGCTCGTCCACCGATGTTAATTTATGAAGATATAAGCCTTGTCTCTCGCGTCGTGCGTGATTTTGTGAGCGAAGATGTAGAGGAGGTCATTATCGATAGCCGCTCCCGCTATGCGGAAGTTCGTGCCCTTTTGGGCCGCTACCAGCCGAAGCTAGAGGAGAAAATCCGGCTGTATAATGGTCGTGAAGACATATTTGCTTATTACGATTTGGACGGGGAGGTTGAGCGGGCGCTGCGTCGAAAAGTCTGGCTGAAAAGCGGGGGCTACCTTGTTATTGACCAGACGGAAGCGCTCACTGTATTTGATGTCAACACCGGCAAGTTTACAGGAAGTCACGATTTGGAAGAAACCGTAGTAAAAACCAATTTGGAGGCATGCCGTGAGATCGCACGCCAGCTTCGGCTTCGCAATGTCGGTGGCATCATTATTATTGATTTCATCGATATGTCGGTGGAGGAACATCGTAACCGGGTACGCGATTGTATGGAAGTAGAATTGCGTAAAGACAAGACAAAAACGCACCTGCTTGGCTTTACGCAGCTAGGATTGCTGGAGATGACACGCAAGAAAGAAAGGCATAATCTGACTGATGTGCTGCAGCGCTCCTGCCCGTGTTGTGAAGGAAAGGGGCGGATTCTTGCTGAGGAAACGCTGCTTGGCATGCTGGAGCGAGAATTGATTGGCCATAGTCGCAATGACCGTGCTGATGCCGTACTGGTTGAATTGCATCCCCATATGGTCAGGTATTTTTTTGAGCATAAATATGTGGATGAACTACAGGACAGTACAGGAATGAGCGTACATATAAAAGAAAACCCGACATTGGACGAGCAGCATTATCGCATTGCCTTTATTGGAAGCGAGGAGGAAGTGCGGGCCCGTGTAGAAGCGTGAGTGCATGGAGATAATGATTGCTTTTCAGGGAATAATGTGATAATCTATCATTTGTTGACTAGTGTGCTTGACACCTCAAGCATACTGCAACCGCTCGATTAAGGTCATAAGTCGACCTTTTGGTCGCACCGGATATCGGCGAGTCTGAGTATATGGAGGAGGTGCAACGAATGTACGCAATTATCGAAACTGGTGGTAAGCAATACAAGGTAGAGAAAGGCACGGAATTGTACATCGAGAAGCTGACAGATGCTGAGGGTGAAACAGTGACTTTTGACCGTGTACTGCTCGTGGCTGGTGACAACGGTGTGAAAATGGGTGCTCCTGTAGTTGAAGGTGCGACTGTTACCGCGAAAGTAGAACGTCACGGTAAAGGCAAGAAAATTATCGTGTACAAATACAAAGCGAAGAAAAACTATCGCCGTAAGCAAGGTCACCGTCAACCTTACACAAAGGTTGTTATTGAAGCCATCAACGCGTAATGATTACGGTGCAAGTAAAGAGGCGCTCTGACGATACGATTGAGGAGATTACGATTAGTGGACATGCCGGATCAGCCGAATACGGTCAGGATTTAGTGTGTGCTGCGGTGTCGGCCATTTCGCTCGGTTGCGTCAACGCCGTTGAGTTGTTATTGAACGTCGAGCTGCCAGCAAAGCAGGGCGACAGCGGCTTTCTTCATGTACAGGTACCGGACGATTATGCGTCGGATCTGGCGGATAAAGTACAGCTGCTGCTCGAGGGCATGATTGCCTCGCTGTACTCGGTAGCCGTAAGTCATGACAAGTATGTTCGGATTGCCGACAAATTGAAATATTGAGGAGGTGGCTCTCATGTTAAGAATGGACCTTCAATTCTTCGCCTCGAAAAAAGGGGTAGGTAGCACGAAGAACGGCCGTGATTCCATCGCGAAGCGCCTTGGTGCAAAGCGTGCGGATGGCCAATTCGTAAAGGCGGGTAACATCCTGTACCGTCAACGTGGTACAAAGATTTATCCGGGTGCAAACGTAGGCCGCGGCGGCGACGATACGCTGTTTGCGCTGTCTGACGGTATCGTGCGCTTCAAGCGCCTGGGCCGCGACCGCAAACAAGTGGTTGTTGAGCCAGTAGCAAACGAAGCGTAATACACGAAACGAACCTAAAGACCGTTGACGCCAGTCGTCGATGGTCTTTTTATATGCCTGCGGTTTTTTCTGAGCTGGAAGTATGAGGCAGCGAGCATCCTGCCAGGATAAAGGTAAGAATCAGACGATTTTGCACAAACTAAGGCAAAAATCGAAGGAGTGCTTACCTGTGTTTCGTAAAAATGGAGCCGATGTGCTGGTGGAATTGCTGATTGAGTGGGGCGTAGATCATGTGTATGGTATGCCTGGAGATTCGATTAATGCTATTATTGAAGCGTTGCGTCAGAGAAAAGACAAGATTCGTTTTATCCAGGTGCGACATGAAGAGGCAGGGGCGCTAGCCGCGGCAGCGTATGCTAAGCTCACAGGAAAGCTTGGTGTGTGTATGGCCGTCGCTGGTCCTGGCGCTATCCATATGTTAAACGGATTGTACGACGCTAAGCTTGATCATGCACCGGTATTGGCGATTACCGGACAGGTGGATACGGCGGTTATGGGATTGGATTATTTTCAGGAAGTCAATGTGAGTCGCCTGTTTGATGATGTGGCGGTGTACAATCAATTACTTATCTCGCCTGTTCAATTACCTGCTGTAGTCAATCAGGCCATTCGTACAGCATATGCGGAAAAGGGAGTGGCTGTATTGGCTATTCCAGGTAATTTGCCTGCCATGAAGATGGAAAAAGATACGCGTTATACTTCACCTCGGGTGGCAAAAGGTACGATGCAACCGCTGGCGCATGATGTAGACGCGGTTTGCGCCGCACTCAATCAGACTGATAAGAATATTGTTATCCTCGCAGGTAAAGGTGCACGGGGCGCGCGCGCAGAATTGCTTGCACTCGCTGAGAAGCTTGGTGCGCCGATTGTACTTACGCTGCCTGCCAAAGGTGTTATCCCTGACAGACATCCCTATTGCTTAGGAGGGCTCGGATTACTCGGAACGAGAGCTGCGTACGAGGCGATGCAAAAAGCGGATATTCTGTTTATGGTTGGTGCTTCGTATCCATTTACAATATATCTTCCTGAGAATGCATTTACGATTCAATTAGATATAAGTGCCCGGCAAATCGGCAAGCGATATGCTGTGGACATCGGAATTATCGGAGAAGCGAAATCAACGCTATCACAGTTGAATGAACGCATTGCCTATCATGAAAACCGCGAATTCCTGGCGAGCTGCAAGGCTAACATGGACAAGTGGTGGAAGAAGATGGAGAGTCGCGAAGAAGCTGAAAGCCCGAAAATCCTGCCGGAATATGCGACGCGCGCGATGGAAGAGGTGGCGGATGATGACGCCGTTCTTTCATGTGATGTTGGGAATGTTACAGTGTGGGCGGCGCGCCATTTTCGTTGTACGAACCAGCACTTTATTTTGTCGAGCTGGCTGGCTACGCTTGGCTGTGGTCTACCTGGAGCTATTGCGGCGCAAATTGCTTATCCTGAACGTCAGGTATTTGCCTTATGTGGTGACGGTGGCTTCGCGATGACGATGGCAGACTTCGTGACGGCAGTCAAATACGACCTTCCTATCATTGTCGTCGTGTTTAACAATCAGAAAATCGCTATGATTACATTCGAGCAGGAGGTGCTCGGTAATCTTGAATACGGAACCGGTCTGGTTAATCCTAACTTTGCGGCATATGCGCAATCGTGCGGCACATTGGGGATACGTGTAGAGAAGAAGGAGGATTTGCTTCCAGCGCTTCGGCAAGCCATAAACGCCAAGCGCCCTTGCATTATCGATGTACTGGTGGAAGCTGATGAAATTCCGATGCCGCCGAAAGTCTTGAAGGAACAAGCGATAGGATATGCCAAGCATCTGGCAAAAGAATTGTGGGAAGAAGGAAGAATGTCGTTACCGCCTATTCTTCGTTTATAATACGTCCGTATTCCGCATGTGGCTTAATATGGTAAAATGAAGAGAAATGCCACAGTAGAGGGAGAGAAGTCGTATGAAGGAGATCATCGAAGTTATGAATCACCAGCGGCACGACTGGCTTAACCATATTCAGGTCCTGCTCGGATATTTGAAGCTTGAGAGATATGAGATGTGTGAGGAATACATACGCAAAATTACCGCGGATGCGAATCGGGATACGCTCGTTTCCCGTTTGGAATATCCGCCACTTGTCGCGTATTTGCTATCTTTTAATGCGTTGCATAACAATGTGCGCATCGAGGTGGAGATTCCCGCACCATTTTCGCTGATGATGTTGGAAGAAGGTCCGAGGCTGGGAGATTTTATCCTGTCGGTGGTAAAGTTATATCAACAGCATGCGCTGTATAACGATGGTCAGAGCAATACACTGTTGCTGACGCTACATTGCGAAGAAGGAGCGTTGCAGGTAGTAGCCGACTTTGCGGGCGAGCTGGATGTGGGTAAGAGTACCTCCGCATTGGACAAGATGCAGATACAGGCACAAGCATGGGGAGCCAACGTGTTGCTTGCGCCTCATACGGCTTCAGAATCAGTGCTGGAATGCCTGTTCCCTCTTTCGTGATGGGACGGATGAGTTATTACGCAAAAAGGTGGAATTTATATGTTTGTAGATAGCGTACGTGTATACGTTAAAGGAGGGGACGGCGGCAACGGTATGGTCGCTTTCCGCAGAGAAAAATATGTGGCGGCGGGTGGTCCTGCCGGTGGCGACGGTGGACGTGGCGCTAATGTGGTATTTGTGGTGGATGAAGGGCTTCGTACGCTTGTCGATTTTCGTTATCAACGCCATTTCAAAGCGTCACGTGGAGAGAACGGCCGGACGAAGGGACAGCATGGCGCAGGTGCAGAAGACATGGTTGTGCGTGTTCCTCCAGGGACTACAGTGATTGATGATGATACGCAACAGGTTATTGCGGATTTGGTAATGGACGGTCAGCGGGCCATTATTGCAAAGGGCGGCCGTGGCGGCCGTGGCAATATCCGCTTTGCAACGCCAGCAAATCCTGCACCCGAGATTGCGGAGAACGGCGAACCGGGCCAGGAGCGTTATATACGCCTCGAACTCAAAGTGCTGGCTGATGTCGGACTCGTTGGATTTCCGAGTGTCGGAAAATCTACACTATTGTCTGTTGTATCGGCAGCCCGTCCGAAAATCGCGGAGTATCATTTTACAACAATTACACCAAATCTGGGTGTAGTAGATATTGATGAAGAGCGTAGCTTCGTTATGGCAGATCTGCCAGGGCTTATTGAAGGGGCGCATGAAGGCGTAGGCTTGGGCCATCAGTTTCTGCGACACGTAGAACGGACCCGGGTGATTGTTCATGTCATCGATATGGCCGGTTCGGAAGGCCGCGATCCGTACGAAGATTATGTTCAAATTAACGAGGAATTGAAACTATACAATAAAAAGCTTGAAGAACGACCTCAGGTGGTCGCCGCCAATAAGATGGATATTCCAGATGCCGACAAAAACCTGGAAGCGTTCCGCAAAAAAGTCGGAGAAGATCTTCCGATTTTCCCGATTTCCGCCGCAACGAAGCAGGGAATACGTGAGTTAATGTATAAGGTGGCAGACTTGCTGGAAGAGACACCTGCGATTCCGTTGGTGGAAGATGTGGCCGATGAGGAAACGACCGTATTGTACAAGGCGGAAGCGGAGGAGGACACGTTTACTGTACGCAGGGAGAATGAAATGTATGTTGTCGAAGGGGAGAAGCTGGAGAAGCTCGTCAAGATGACAAACCTGAACAGCCGGGATTCTATTCAACGCTTTGCGCGTATGATGCGCAATATGGGTGTAGACGATGCACTTCGTAAGAAAGGCGCCGAGAACGGGGATATTGTCCGCATCGGCAAGTTCGAATTTGAATTTGTAGATTAGATAATAAGACTATATTGTGCATAAAAGACAGGCCACTCTTCAAAGGAAGGGTGGTTTATTTTTTGCCGGGAATTTTCTTTGGAAAATTGAAAGATTTCCTGTTCATATCCGGTAGTATAAGATGAATACGGAAACGGGAAGCCAAAAGCTCCGGAGCACTCGTTTCAAGGGAGGTTGCACAATGGAAGAAGAACGAGAATGGGTAGCCCGGGTGCTTCATGGTGATAAAGAAGCGTATGCCCATCTAGTTAACAAATACAAAAATAAAGTATATGCGTTGCTTCTGGGAATGGGTGTAGCACCCCAGGATGCACAAGATATAACGCAGGAAAGCTTCATCAAAGCTTATCGTCATCTGGCAACTTATAATCAGGATAAGAAGTTTTCCTCCTGGCTTTATAAAATTGCGGCTAATAGCTGTCTTGATGCCTGGCGCAAGCAAAGGCGGGAGATATTGGACGAAAGAGAAGAAGAATATATCGAAACAGCCAGCCCGGAACATGCTTATTTACATAAAGAGCAGGCGCAGGAACTTAGGAAGCACATTGATCATCTGCCGGAAAAATATCGACTTGTTCTTGTGCTGCGTTATATTGATGATCTGAGCTACAAAGAGATTGCGGAAGTGCTCGACCTTCCGCTGCCGACAGTTCAAACACATCTGCATAGGGCAAAAAAGAAACTTCGTGACGCGTTGTGCGACACCGATGCAGGAGGAAATCTTCATGAAATGTATGGAGTATGAACAAATGAGCCGCCATGCTGAAAGCGAGACAGTAGGCCGGGAAAAAATGGCGATTGATACGCATCTGTTGGATTGCACAATTTGCAGGAGGCTGTATGAGCAATGTATTGCCGAGAGAGAAGCGCTACAGGATGCAGTGCAAGCTCCGGAGCTTCCGGCTTCATTTACGGCGGATGTCATGGCGCAGTTGGAACCTTATCCAGATGTAGTGAAAAGGCCGCAGAAGGAGACGCAGGTGCGTACAAAAAGGAAGTTGAAGAAATGGATGTATGCGGCAGTCGGGGGATTTCTAGCCTTATCGGTAGCTGCATCTGTGTCGCCATCCTTTGCTTCGTATTTAACCAAATCGATCTTCAATCGTGGAAACGAGATGATTGATGAAGGATTACAGATGGCAGGCGAGCGTGGCTTTGTACAGCAGGGCGATTATCATGTAAGCGATAACGGAATTACGTTGCGTGTATTGGATATTGTAGCTGATCCTACACGCATCGCACTGTCTTACATGCTGGAAAAAGAATCAGGTGACCACCTTGCTCCTGATTTTGAACCGAGACTGGACGGGAATAAAGTATATATCACAGATACGAACGGCAAAAAGCTGGCTGATATATCCAATTGGACACGCAACGATCCGTATGGAATTATCGGATTTCAATTAGAAAAGAATATTCCCGAAAAGGTTATTGTTCATTTTGAACTTTCGCGCGTAGGTGGATTTGCCGGGATCGGGGCAAAAGAAGGCAAATGGAATTTGCAGATTCCAGTCGATATGAAAAAAGGGATCGAGGCTACACATAGTGTAGCAGTAAATCAGCAGCATACAACGAAGCAAGGTGTAACCATTAATGTAAGAAAACTTTTATTTGCACCGTCCAAAAGCCAATTGGAAATTATGACAAGCTTATCTGAATCTGCACGTGAACAGATGCGCAAGTCTATTGAGCAAGAGAGGCGTTTGGGACTCAAGACAGAAGAAGTCGGTCCGCAGGATGAGAGCTCCTATGGCATTTCATATAGATTAATCGATGAAGGCGGCCGTGTGGTAGCGGGAAAATCGGGTCCTGTCCATCCTTCAAGAGAACAGGAGAAAAATAATATTGATTCGACCGGGTCCCATGATATACTCGGTCGGATAACATGGAAAGACAGTTTTATTCCACTGGGCGAAGCCAAACGGCTGTTTTTTGTGCTAGATTCGGTGGATATGGAGGAGGCGGCAGATTTTACATTGGAATTTGTACCTGATGATATAAAAGCAAAGCCGATTACCGCCCAGTATCAGGGAAATACGATTACTGTTAAGGGCTTTACGATAAATACAGAATGGGACATGAAAAAAGCGCCACCATTCTTTGATGACAATACACATGCTATTGTTGAAATGGAAGGTGTGCAAACGAATGAAACGGGCACATTTTTTAACTGGGTCGCTATCGATGAGAATGGTAAAGCATATAAGGTGATGATGTCGGGCAGCGAGGATGATCCAGATGCATCTGGTAATCGCAAGTTTACGAGTACGCTTCGGATATATGGAATGAAGCATAAGCCGGAACGATTGACATTAAAGCTGACTCGCGTCATGAAACGGCATACCGATGTTAATTGGAAAGCCGATATTCCGCTTAATAGATGATGAGGACTAGAAGAACAGGGGTTCCGTATGGAATTCCTGTTCTTCCTATATAGACAGAAGAAAGAAAAATATTTTAAAAATAAACGAACATCCCTTGTATAATAAGAAGAAAGCGAGTATAATGTCCACTATGTATATACATTTGTTTATTCCTGGAGGACGGTATGGGGAAACAAGAGGAACTATTCTACTTAATTCGGGCCGATATTTTACCGGAATCTATAAGTAAAACCCTTGAAGCCAAAAAATTACTTGATTCGGGCGAAGCGGAAACGGTAAATGAAGCGGTCGAGCGGGTGGGGCTTAGCCGAAGTGCCTACTATAAATATAAAGACAGTATTTTTCCGTTCAACTCCATGATGCGTGAAGTCATTATTACTGTATCGCTTAATCTTGAGCATCGGGCCGGAATTTTGTCTGAGGTACTCAAGTTTGTTGCGGAACGGGGCGGTAATATTCTCACAATTAACCAGACCATTCCACTTCAAGGTCTGGCAAATGTTGCCATGTCGATTGATACAGGGAATTTAAGCCTTTCGACGACTGATTTTCTTGATGAACTAAATGCGATGCATGGTGTGAAGCGAGCAGTAATTGTTGGAAGAGGATAAAATATATCTAAACAATAAACTAGATTCATAGAGGAGAGATGGGGATGAAAAATAGTAAAGTAAAAGTAGGTCTTATGGGTCTCGGTACGGTTGGTACAGGGGTTGTACGTATCGTTCAGGGACATCAGGAAGATTTGCAAAAGCAAACGGGTCTTTCTATCGAAATAGCGAAGGTACTCGTACAGAATGTAGAGAAAACCCGCAGCCTGAAGCTTGCTGAAGGTATAGTTACAACAGATGCGGCTGATTTGTTTGACAATCCGGAGATCGATGTTATTGTTGAAGTCATTGGTGGCATTCAGCCTGCAAAAGAATACATCTTGAAGGCGCTGGATAATGGCAAGCATATTGTCACAGCTAACAAAGATTTAATGGCGCTGCATGGTGCGGAGATTTTGTCCAAAGCACAGGAGAGAGGCTGTGATGTTTTCTATGAAGCAAGTGTAGCCGGCGGCATCCCGATTTTGCGCGCGCTGGTGGAAGGTTTTTCTTCCGACCGTATTACGAAAATGATGGGGATTGTCAATGGGACGACGAACTATATTATGACCAAGATGAGCCAAGAAGGCGCCGACTATACGGAAGTGCTCAAAGAAGCGCAGGCGCTTGGCTACGCTGAATCCGATCCGACAGCGGATGTAGAAGGCCATGATGCAGCACGCAAGATGGCAATTCTGGGCACGCTTGGGTTCCATGTAGATATGAGCCTTGAAGATGTAGATTGTAAAGGTATTTCAAAAGTGAGCGCTGAAGATATCGCCTATGCGAAAAAGCTAGGATATGAGATTAAACTGCTTGGTATCGCACAGCGGGATGATGGCTTAATCGAAGTGAGCGTACAGCCGACGCTTGTGCATCATACACATCCGCTTGCTTCTGTCAACGGTGTATTCAATGCGGTGTATGTGCATGGCGAAGCGGTTGGTGAGACGATGTTCTACGGACCGGGTGCTGGAGAGTTACCGACAGCGACCGCAGTCGTATCTGATCTAGTTACCGTCGTGAAAAATATGAAACTTGGCGTGAATGGTCGCAGCAGCGTTGCACCATATCGGGAGAAGCGACTTAAATCGGATGAACAAATTGTCTCGAAGTATTTTCTGCGCCTAATTGTGGATGATAAACGCGGAGTGCTTGCCCAAATTACTCGCATTCTTGCCGAACATGATGTAAGCTTAGAACAAGTTCTACAACAGCCGTATAATGGCGGAACACAATCTGAAATCATTTTGATTACGCATCATGCGTCACGTAAGAATCTTTTTGCTGTACGTGAGCAGTTTGCGGAATTGGAAAGTATCTTTGAAGTAAAAAGCCTGTATCGAGTAGAAGGTGGGGAGGAAAAATAATGGCTGGCATTATTGAACGTTATGCAAAACTTTTACCGGTGACAGAGAAAACGCCCCGGCTTACATTGCACGAGGGAAATACACCGTTAATTTTTGCACCTAAATTATCTGAAGAATTGGATTTAGAAATTTATTTTAAATATGAAGGATTGAACCCGACCGGCTCGTTCAAAGACCGTGGTATGGTAATGGCAGTAGCCAAAGCCGTCGAGGAAGGCAGCCATACGATTATGTGTGCTTCAACAGGTAATACGTCCGCAGCGGCGGCAGCTTATGCTGCTCGTGCAAATCTACGCTGTATCGTGCTTATTCCAAACAATAATATTGCACTGGGCAAGCTGGCTCAGGCGATGATATACGGAGCTGAAATTATTGCAATTGAAGGAAACTTTGACCAGGCGTTGAAAATCGTGCGGGATATTTGTGAAAAACATCCGATTGCACTCGTAAATTCAGTTAATCCATACCGCCTCGAAGGCCAAAAAACAGCGGCATTCGAGGTATGTGATACGCTTGGAAAAGCTCCTGATATTCTGGCTATTCCGGTAGGGAACGCAGGAAATATATCTGCATACTGGAAAGGATTTAAAGAATACTATGGGGCAGGAGTCGTGCAGAATATGCCTCGCATGTTCGGATTTGAAGCGGAAGGGGCGGCGGCGATCGTTAAGGATGAACCTATCGAGAATCCTGAAACGCTGGCTACTGCTATCCGTATCGGTAAACCGGCAAGCTGGGATTTGGCAGTAAATGCACGCGATGAGTCAAATGGACATATTGATATGGTTACGGATGATGAAATTGTTGAAGCATACCGTAAATTGGCATCCATGGAAGGCATTTTTGCCGAACCGGCATCTGCTGCTTCGCTTGCTGGCGTCATTAAGATGCGTAAACAAGGCCGTATTGCAGCTGGTCAACAAGTTGTATGTGTACTGACAGGTAATGGGCTGAAAGATCCGGATATCGCCATCAAGTCCGCTGGCATACAGCCGACTGTTGTAGAGAGCACAGAAGAAGCCGTGCTTGGGATTATTGCTCAGGGAGCAGGTGTGTAAGGTGCAGAACGGAAAGGTAAAAGTAAAGGTGCCGGCCAGCACGGCCAATCTTGGGCCGGGCTTTGATACGATTGGCATGGCCTTTAGACTTTATACAACCCTTACATTCGAAGTGGCCGATGCAACGGATATTCGTTTACATGGCCCTAACCTTTCCGGCATTCCTACTGATAAGAGCAATCTGATATACCGGATTGCGGCCCGCATATTCGATAAGGCGGGACTTGTCGTGCCGGAGCTTATCATTGATGTGACCTCCGATATTCCGTTGACCCGGGGGCTTGGTAGCAGCGCATCCGCTATTGTTGGTGCGCTGGTGGCCGCCAACGAATTAGCTGGTAAGCCATTTACGATGGATGAATTGTATCAGATGGCAACCGAAGAAGAGGGCCATCCGGATAATGTTGGTGCGTCGTTCTTTGGAGGAGTGGTTGTTGCGTTGATGGAGGCGGAAGATGTACCGTATGTGCGTCTGCCGGTGCCGGAGAATCTCGAAGCAATGGCCGTTATCCCGAAGTTTATGTTATCAACTGAAAAAGCACGTGGGGTCCTGCCGTCTATGTACAGCCGTCAGGATGTGGTATATACGGCAAGCCATACTGGTGTATTAGTAGGTGCATTGGCGACAGGTAATCTAACGCTTTTGCACAGAGCGATGAAAGATGTTTTGCATCAGCCGTACCGCGTGCCGCTCGTTCCCGGATTGGATAAAATTCTGGCTGAAGCGCATGAGCATGGTGCGCTTGGGGCTGCGCTATCTGGCGCCGGTCCAACGATCATCGCCCTTGTGGATAAGCGAGAACCGACTGATGCATTACAGGCATTTATGGTTCAAACATTGGCTGAACACGGTATTGACTGTACGGTTATGCGTCTTATCCCTGATGAGACCGGAGTGCAAGTGGAGCATTGTTTCTCCGGTGTGACTGAACAAAGGAGCTAACAAATATGGAGAGAACGTTCGCATTTTTAGGTCCGCGCGGTACAAATACAGAAGAAGCGGCACGCCTGATTTTCCGGGGAGAAAGCGACGTATTTCGCCCGTACCGCACCATTCCTGACTGTCTGGAGGCGGCATCGGAGGGCAAAGTGGATTATGCGGTCGTTCCCTGGGAGAATTCTCTGGAGGGGTCTGTCAACCTAACGCTCGATTGGATTATCCATAAAATCGATTTGCCGATTTTAAGCGAATTAATTATCCCGATTTCTCATCAGTTATCCTGTGCAAAACGTGAATACCCGCTTGCGCTGCCCGATGTTACGAAGGTGCTGTCCCATCCGCAGGCGGTGGCGCAATGTCATGGTTTTCTGCGCGATCACCTTTCCCATGCTGAGATTGAATATGTCAGTAGCACGGCGGAGGCAGCACGGCTTGTAAGTGAGCATACAGAAGAGCCGTGGGTAGCGATTTCGGCTATGCAGGCGGTGCACACCTACCCGGTAACACTGCTCAAGGAAAACATTGAGGATGCGGAAAATAATTTTACCCGGTTTATTGTACTGGGTGAGAAGCCGCTTGTGCTGCCGGAAGCAGATGCGCATAAGACAACGATTCTTGTTACGCTGCCATCTGATTTTCCGGGTGCGCTTCATCAGGTGCTTTCAGCTTTTTCTTGGCGCCGTCTTAACTTGTCACGTATTGAATCCCGTCCGACAAAAACAGGACTTGGTAACTACCATTTTGTTATTGATATCGAGCATAAGATGGACGATGTACTTCTTCCGGGTGCATTTGCCGAGATGGAAGCGCTAGGCTGTCAGGTGCGTTTTCTGGGTACGTATCCGGTATTTATTAAGAAGCGAAACGGTGTCGAACTGTCGCTTCGTTCGTAATATGAACTCAGGATTGAGGTAAATAAAAAACAACCAGCTCCCCCTGGTTGTTTTTTATGGATAAGTAAAGTATATACATCTGGTTTGATACATCGACAAACTTTTGTGGTAGGAGATAAGAAAAGACACACTGGCCTTTCTTCTGCCGGAGCGTAGGGCGCATCCAGCCGCTTCTTTCTCCGACTCTCCAACCTTTAACCACCTGAATATTTGTTAATATTTCGGTTGAATTCTCTGCAGCTGCCGTCAGGCATAGAGGAAGTGTTCATACCCTGCGAAAAAACGTTCTCTGCGCTGCCAATTCTTCATAATAATTGCCAGGTATTGCTCGACTCGGCTAGCCTGGAAGTTCTTCCGTTTCTCAAATACCCCGGTCACTTCACGCATGAAGTTATCAGGAAATCGCAGCAGCAGGAATATGAGTGCCACCTGGGTATCCGATAGTGGCCGTACGCTGCGATAGGCCTCAATTGCTTCAGTAAATATAGATAATCCCCATCCTTGCAGAACGAGTGCCCGGCTAATGAGCTGAATAATATCGACCAATGGTGTATCGTAGGCAGCTGTATCCAAATCGATAAGAAAGCTGCGTTTCCCACTTAACAGAAAGTTATGGCTGGCAAGATCTTTATGGGCGATGTGTTGCTGGTATAGCGAAGCTGTATATTCCCCGGTAAGCAGAGACCTTCTGGCGACACCGAGCACATATTCCGCCTCTTTAAGAATTGCAGGGGCACCGCTTTGTATAAGCTGTGCCAGCCGGCTTTGCCTGTTCTCGCTATTTTGAATTTGGCCATGAATATGGAGGAAGGAGCGGTACCGGTCCTCCCATTTGACAAGAAGAGGAACACCCTCCTCGGGTGGGGGGCCTCCGGGAATAAACATGCTGTGTAAATGAAACTCTGCCAGTTTTGTAAGGGAATGCAAAATATCAGCTTTGTTGAAATAGCTTCCTTCCCTTCCGGGGATACGTTCCATCGCTGTCATATAATAATCTTTCCATTTAAAAACAGGTACATTTTGAATTGTTAGGATGTACCGTACTACATCTCGAAATCCACGTTGATGAAGTGTATGGGAGAGGTGAGTAACCCAGGCCGCTTGATTAAAGTTATCGTAGCCTTTAATGACCCAGTTGCCGCGGTTGGTATCACAAAGCCAGACGGTGCGTTTAGGTCTTAAGCGGATAACTCGGCAGCGGTACATTTTCTCGATGGAAGCGATTAATTCTCGGTCCATATGCCTCCTCCTACATAAATTACATTTGATAATTCGACATTCTTTATCAAGATAGATGTTTATAGAAAAGGACAGGCTCATAGAGCCCGCCCGGATCGCTAACAATGTGATGAGTCGGAAGCAAGGCTGCTTTCATGGCAGCCGAAGCCGTGTTTATAAATAGGCTGTATTGCTGGCATATGCGGATGGCAATATGGCGCATATGGAAGACCGTAAGGCGGGGCCATATGATACGGACCTGGTAGCATTCCTGGTGAATACGTATACGGATTCATAATATTCGCCGTCGTGAACGGATATCCTCCCTGCATGTCATGAGGCATTGCCGGATAGCTGTGCAGATAGGGCGTAGGATATGGCATCATTGGTGACTCTCCGTGCCAATAGGATGAAGTAGATTCACATTTCTTCTCTTTTTTCTTTTTATATTCTACCCCCTTCTCTACTGTTTCGTGTGGATTTATTCCCGGCATAGGTGCAGGTGGCATCACATATGGCATAATAGGCTGCGTGGGAGGCATCGTAGTATTTGGCAGTTCCTGAGCAGGTAACTCTGTATTGGGCAATGGTTTTTCTTGAATAGGCAGCTGTACATTGGGCATTGGC
>NZ_KE952796.1 GCF_000466385.1 Aneurinibacillus aneurinilyticus ATCC 12856 | reverse complement strand
TGCATTGTATTCGTTGCGATGGCAAATTGAAATTCTATGTAAAGTATGGAAGTCGATTTTGATTTCATCGAGTGTTACGTTTAAAATACGAAGTTTCCTTTATCAAAAAGAAAAAAGGAGATCAGTGAATATAAAACCATGTACATTGTGAAAGAAGCGTTACCGAATATTTATATTCACTTGTTTAAAACGCACAAAAAATCACAGCCTTTTTTGATGGTCTGTATGAGCTCATAAGGAAAAATGGTAAAAAATCAAAGAGATGGAATAAGAAGAGCCCCTTTGATATGCTGGAAGCTCTGCCAGGTTGATGCCTGATCGGTTGGTTGATGGCGAATTTTAAAAAGGATAATGCGGGGACTTCTTTGGCATGGAGAAAAATCATGATTGTAGATAAGGAATGGATAAAAGGTTCAAAAGCTTTCAGCTTTTGAACCTTAACTTGATGGCTATGGGGTCACAGACATGACCGGAACCTTACTCCATTCGTAGTACACGTCCCGTTCGTGCAACAAGCGATTAGAACAGGTAGGCATGGTCGGCAGCCACTCTCGCAAAGGAAACTGCCTAGACAACGCCTGTATCGAATCGTTCTTTTCGCATCTCAAAACAGAGAAGCTGTACAGGTCTAAGTGTACGTCAATAGACGAACTTCATCGAGGAATATATTATCTTTTAGAACAAAGAACGGTTCCAGAAAAAACTTGGCTACCTATCCCAAATTGAATATCGAGAAAAGATGGCTACATAAAAAATATAGACTTTTTTAACACCGTCTACTTGACAGGGGTAAGACCACATTTTAATTAATGGATGAGCTTTTTATATTCCAATCTCTTAACATTCTAGTAAAATAAAAATAGAACTCTGTAAAAGTTTAGGAGCGCACATCGAATGGAAACAATCAAAAAGCTGTTATCAATATACCCAAAAAGAACAATTACCTTAACCCAACTTGAAGAGCTAATGAAACCTTATATCGATACATACGGAGAGTTTTCGAATATCATTCTTAACTTAGAGTCAGAAGAGGTATTAGGAATGGTTAAGTCGAAAGGGCGTACAACAAGAACGCCATCCCTTGCTTTGCAGTACCGAATCGATAAGAGATTATTGGCAACTAACCACCACATGGCGCTCCAGCGCTTCCGAAATGTTCTTCATCCGTCTATAAATATTGATGCCTATTACCGCAAAGATCCTTCCATTTGGCAAAGTGACCTACCCTATATTCAGAAAGTGGATGAATACATAAAGAAATATTCCTTTCCAACGGAAAAAGTTCCTGCCCCTGAACGTAGTTTTGAATTAGTAGGGGATGAGAAGTGGGTAGTTGAAAAGAGGGGCAAGGAGCTTCTTGAGCAAATTGGCGTATTCGATAAGCTTAATATTATTCCAGTTTCCGAACCTCTCATGTTTGCCATTAATCCAACGAACATTCAAAACACTACTCAGCTTCACCTTATCGTGGAAAATAAGACAACCTATCAAGGTTTACTGCCGGCTCTGGTGGAGGCTGAATTTTCGACACTTATATATGGATGTGGAAAATCGGTGATTAAGAGCATTGAACAGTTTTCCATTCAATACCCATTAAATGCCCACCACCAGTTTTTTTATTTTGGTGATATTGACCGGGAAGGTTTGTTGATTTGGCACTCTTTAACGAAGAGACAGCCAACATATCTGGCTTTGCCTTTCTATCGTGCTTGTTTAGAAAAAACAGCCGTAGAAGGGAAGGAATATCAGAGAGAGAGCGAGGAAGCGCAAAATTTGTTTCTGAGCTTCTTTCTTCCTGAAGAGCAGGATAAAATCAGAAAACTATTGGCTGAAGGTAAGTACTATCCCCAGGAAACATTAAAGACGGAAGAATTACAGAAGATTTGGAGGGAGTCCGATTGGAAGGCCTTGATATCGATGAGTTAACAAGCGGCTATAGGGAGAGGATGAGAAGGCTTGCTCTTTTTGATACATTATATGAGTTAGACAGAAAGCGTGAACAGGATTTAGAAGGTACGAGTCTTGATATGAAAGGGCTTGGCCTTCTTACTTTATTGTTCTTCTTTGAGCAAAAGCTCATACGGCAATCCAAAACAGGTGTAAAGCAGTTGGCCGCTTTTTTAAAAAATATTTCAGAGCAGCGATATATTTTACCGGAAGATAAATACGAAGATGTTGCAAGAACCATTATTCAAACATTTCGTCCCACAGACGGGAAGAAACGTAGTTATCACTATTATGATTGGGAGGAGAAGACTGAGCAGTCTATCGAATATTCTATCTTGAAAGCGAATAGTTTTGATGTGAAATCAAATACCCAATATTATACGTTAGATGAAGATGGGCTTGAGTTACTGTTTGCAACGAAGGAGTTTTATAGTGAGTTCCAGCTTTCCATTAATCAACTAATTCTAAGAAAACAACTGGATAAGGGTGAGTTTAAAGGAGCCCTTAGACAAATTAATGAGATGCGAATTGATGTGGAGACGTTACAAGAACGAATGGTAAAGCTGAAGCATGAGATTCAGAGAAGCATTGTGTCAGAGGAAACCTTTGAGCGATATAAGCAGCTCCTTGAGGATATTTATGGACGACTTTCACGGGAGGATGAGGAGTTCACGGAGTTACGCCAGTTTGTAAAAGAAACGAGAGAGCGTCTCTACTCCCGAGATGTGCATCAGAAGGAAAAGAAAACCTATGGCTATGTGCTAAAAATTAATCGGGAGCTTGAAGCGGTCCATTATGATCATTCACGTTTGTTAGATCAAACCCTTACGCTGAAAAACACAACGCTCATTACAGCCCAAGAATCCCTTTATTATACAGGTATTCAGTCCTTTAATTTTGATCAGGATTTAGTTTCGCAGATCGTGTCAAGTCCTCTTCCATTAGAGGCTATGAAGGGTGTGCTGCATCCCTTTTTAAAAGTTGAAGAGAATAAACGATGGTCACCCTTAACCGTTTTAGCTGAGCAAAATATTACTGAAGAACGGGAAGAAAAGGTTGAACAAGGGTTTATTGAAGTGGATCTTGATCAGGCAGGAGATCCATACCGAAAAGGGCTTATACGAAAGTATAAAGAATTGATGGAACTTTTCTTGAGCGCATACGAGATGGAGAGAGGTGGCACGCTTTCTGCCTTCATAGACTTTCTTGAGGAGACTGGTCAAGCTTCAGTATATGAGCAGCGTTATTTCTACGATTTTTGGTTGATTCTCCATCAGCGCTCGCCCATTATTCAAGGAAGTGTGGATGAACAGGAAGGAAAGACACTTCTTGGGGATGCACTGGCTCTCATTGGAGATCGGATTTTCACGATAAAAGAAGGAAAAGGGATCATTCAAAAAGTAGGGAGGTATTCTATTCAAGAAATGATTGTGGAATTGGAGGGAGAAGAGGATGAATTATCCTGAGAAAAAAGTGATACAAGCCTTTCAGCTTTATACGGAACTAGCACGAGAGGGGGTCGCAGACATGGAAGCGGTTCAGCAATATAAAACCGATGATGATATTGGCGCCCTACTTGACATCTTCAGTCATGAAGTGGATTGTGTCATTATTTCTACAAGTGAACAAATATTTATGGTGCCAGAAACGAAGCTTTCTACCTTTCATGTGAGTAATGATTGGATTAAGCGTAATTATTTGCGTTCCAGTGCGACTAACGGAGATATTTATCTTTTGTATTTTTCTACCATTGTTTTATTTGGTCGTTTCTATGATACGTATCAAAGTCAAGAGCCTACAAGACAATTCATTCGTTTAGATGAGTGGGTGCATTTTATCCAGGAGAGGATTAATCAGTTGAAATCTTATGATGAGGATGAGCTGAAAGGGTTTGAAAAAGAATTTTCTTATAATTGGTCTTTAATTATTGAGAAATGGGAGGACATGGATGATATAAAGGAAACAGCAAAGAGGCAAAGTGGGAATACGATCAGCCGCTTAAGTTTCATACATACAGTGAAAAGATTTCTAGTTGATCAAGATCTGGTTCAAGAGATTGGAAATGATGAAATTACCTTGACGGAAAAAGCCAAAACGATTATTCAACGTTTCTTTATGGAAGTGGAGTATAACAAGGGGATTTTTGAGTTTATTTATGGATTTGAAAGGGTGGAAGAGAATGCCAGCCATTAGTAAAATTCGGTTAACGAATGTTGTCTATGAAGAAGGAAACAAGCGGTATAACGATGAGCTATTCTTATTTGATGGGCATAACGGCGCTATTTTACTTGAAAATGGCGGCGGAAAAACTGTTCTCATTCAGACAGCTCTACAGGCAATCATTCCCCATACGGATATAGCGGAGCGAAAAATTAAAAACACGCTTCTCCTTGAAAATGCGCCGGCTCATATTGCTATTGAATGGATTACTAATGATCAACCGCGACGATATGTGGTAACGGCTGTGACCCTCTTTATCACCAAGCAAGGCTTAGACTCGTTGCGATACGTTTATGAATATGAAGTAAATGATCCGAATGGAATTGATGGAATTCCTTTTGTCCGGGAAGGGAAAGAAGGAAAGCGAACGGCTGAACGAGGTGAAATGCAGGATTACTATAGTCAAATGCGTGATCGTTCTTTCCTGGCTCATACTTTTCAGACCATTAAGGAGTATCGTACCTTCCTTGAAGACCAGTATCATATCATTTCAGATGAATGGGAGAGTGTGATAAAAATAAATAGCTCTGAAGGTGGAGTGGAAGCCTTCTTCGATGATTGTAAAAATACAAATCAATTGTTTAATCGCCTGCTAATTCCCACTGTAGAAAATTCGATTGCTGGCCACGATAGCAAAATGTTTGCTGATATGTTTGAAAAGCAGTACACAAATTTTAAGCAGTATAAAAAGCTGAAAGAAACTATTGAAGAAAACAAACGGATTCAAGCGGAATTGGAAAAATTCGTTAAAACATTTGAGCAACTCCATCAAAGCAAACTAACCTACGAGAAAATAAAGCAACGAGCCAAAGGTCTATGGGAAGAAACTCAGTTGCAGAAAAGAAAGGCGACAGATGAACAAATAGCTATTTTACAGAAAATAGAGGAGTGGGAGGGAAGGGAACGTAAGCATGGCGTGAAGTCTGCTTCCTACGATATTGCTTTTGAGAAATCAATCCTACGCACGCTAATTCATGACTATAATCAGGAATTTGCTAATTATTCTAAACTCGAAGAAGAACTTGAAGGCTATCAAACTGACTACTACTCTCTCAAACTGGCGGAGCTTAAGGTGGAGCAGAAGAACTTTCAAGATCAAATGAAGCATATTAAAGAGGAAATGAAAAAACTAAATCAAACCGAGGAGCGCCAGGAGCTTGAAGATCAGTTGGAAGAGGCCAAACGCACGTTGCTTGGGTTCTTCATGAGAAAAATGGAAGAAGTAAAGAAAGAAATACAAGGGGTGTCCTTTGAGCTAAATCCTATAAAAGACCAGCTTCAACAAAGTCAAGACACTTTAAAGAGGTTGTGGGAACAAGAAGCCAAGCAGCAAAAGGAGCTTTCTAGGATCGAGAGTCGTCTTGAAACGCGAAAAAAGGATTTGGAGAAGCTAGAGCAACAGCTATTGGCGAATCCAAAGCAAGAACGTGTGCAGGAAGAAATCAATAAATGGAACAAGCGTTATCAGTTTTTGGATAATGAAATTATTCAATTGAATCAGGAGGAAAGAAAAATTCAAATCGAGAGCAAGGAAGCTCAAGGGCACAAAGAAGAGCTTCAAGAAGAGAAAGGCAAACGAGCTCTCAAGTATGAAAAAGTTCTTTATCAGCTTGATGAGATGGAACAAGACCAGAAAGAATTGATTAGGAAACTTGCCTCTGTTCGTCCTCAATGGGCAATTCTTAAGAGTCTATATGACAATGAAAGTACTATTGCTTCAAGGCTTGGAGAAACTGTTGAGAGGCTAACAAATAAAAGGAATCTTTTACTATATCGTGAGCGAATTGCGTATCGTTTTGTAGATGATCATGGAGAACAAAACATTTTTTTTGCGGATGCATTTGTGGAGTCTCAGTTGAAATCCTGGAAAAATCAGTTTGATTATTTAAGCACAGGGATAGAGTATTTGCAGTCCCTTGAAAAGAGTGACTTTGAAGAGAAAAAAAGGTACCCGCTTTGGTCATTAACACTTATTACAACAAATAAATCGAAGCCTCTTTTACGAGAAAAATTAAAGGGTGTAGCAGATCGATTACAATTCCCTATCCATGTGATCACGACAGAAGAAGCGACTATTATTCATAGGGGTCAAGGAAAACATCCGTGGGTAACACCGCTCCATTGGAACAAGGGAATGGAAGACGAAGCTTTCCGGGAATGGAAAGAAGAAATTGCTCAAAGTGCAAAGGACACGACCCTTTTAAGGGAGCAAAAAGAAAAGGAAATAAAAACTTGGGAAAACGTCCTCCAAGCATTTAACAAGTTTATGGAGCAATATTCCTTTGAAAAAATCATGCAGCTAAATGAAGAACGCTCAAATTTAATGATTCAGTTAGAGCAACTCGCACTTAGCATTCAAAAAGAAGACAAACGGATGGAAGAATTGCGCTCCAAGCTTGCGCTTCTAAAAGATACAGTTGACAACTATCAGGACGAAAAGCAAGGACTTGAGTGGAAGATTGATAAAGGAAATAGCTATCTTCAGTATAGTCATGAAGTAGGGGAAGATAGACAGAAAGAACAGCAGCTAAAAGAACAGCTTAAGGCTCTACAAACAGAAGTACATAGTGTGAAACATCGCCATGAGACTCTTATAGAAGATAAAGAAGAAATTGAAGAACGTATTCGTTCCTTAAAAAGTAACTTTAAGATTCTGGAAGAAGATGAAAGCTTTAGTGAGGTCAAAACTTTAACTCCTCTGTTTACGGGTGAAAATAAAAAGACAATTCAAGAGAAAATCAGGACAATAGAGTTTAAAATCCGCCAAATCAATGTGAGTTATGGAGAGTGGAATGCCAGACTTGAAAACGCAAGGCAGAGCATTGAGCGCACTCAGAAGGATCTGGATCAACTTCGAATGGAGCACAGCCAACTTCTTGATGAAAATCGCCTATTTCCAGGTGACGGCAAGCAATGGCTGAAGGATTTATGGGCAAAAGTAAGGAAGTTAGAGCGTCAAGTTACCTCTGTTAATCAAGAGGTACAGCAAAAATTATCAGCAAAGAAAAAGCAAGAAGGAAAGTGTCAAACTAAGATTGAGCAATTCCAAAAAGATTATCCTGATGAAACCATCTACGAATTCACTTCTGCTTTAATAGAAGTAAAGGAGCAATTAAAAGTAGAAAAAACAGGGCTCAGAGAAACAAAAATCTACCTAGAGCAAGAGAAGAAGAGAAATGAACAAGAACTTACCTCCATTAAAGAAGCAGAGCATAGTTTATATCGTTTTATTGAGAAACATTACTTCAATGCACCAGATATTATAGCAATTGGACTAAGCTCAGAAGAAATTCTTGAATTCTCTTACCACCGTAAACGATTTGTCGATTCTATCATTAGGGACCTGGAGAAAACAAGAGGATTGGTAAAAGAAGAGAACGAGAAAGTTGATCGAGAAAAGCAATCCTTTAAACAGTTTTGCCAAACCATTTCAGATGTAAAGATGAGACAAATGGCAGAAAATGGTGTAGAGCACAAACGAACCTATGCAGACTTAGTCGATTTCAAGAAAAACATGCTGATAGGCGTGGAGAGAGCCACCAGCTACGCCAATGAACATATCCGTCAAAAGGATACAGAGCTTCAAGCATTTATCAATCAGGTTCATGCACACTTGAAAACGTTGGTTGAGGAATTAAAGCAAATCCCTAAAAAAACCAGGATAAAAGTGGAAAGTGATTGGAAACAAATTTTTAACTTTTCGATTCCAGAGTGGGAAGAAGAAGAAGGAAAAAGTCGAATTCGTGATTATATTGAATGGATCCTCCAACAGCTAGAATCCGATCGTTTTCTTACTGATCTCGGCATGCAGGACGCTCGAGAAATAAGGAAAGAAATTGAAATGTGGCTTCAATCTAAGCAACTGCTCCAAATGGTCATGAAAAATGAAGTGATGAAAGTGAACTGCCGTAAAGTGACGAATGATAACAAAGTGACGACGAGATCGTATTCCTGGGAACAGAGCAATGTTTGGTCTGGAGGTGAAAAATGGAGTAAGAACATGACTCTTTTCTTGGGGATCTTGAATTATGTGGCCGAGAAAAAGCAACATATTCAACCAAATATGAAACGGCACAGAGCCGTTATCCTAGACAATCCGTTCGGAAAAGCTTCAAGTGACCACGTCTTAACTCCTGTGTTCTTCGTGGCAGAGCAGCTAGGTTTCCAAGTCATTGCCCTAACAGCTCACGCAGAAGGAAAATTCCTTCAAGACTTTTTCCCGGTTATCTATAGCTGTCGCTTACGAGAATCAGCGGACCCTACTAAAAAAGTCATGATCAAAGAAAAATGGCTGCATCATGCCTACTTCCAGGATCATGAGCCAAAATCAATAGATAGACTCGGAGAGATGGAGCAGATGGTGTTGTTTGAGTAGAGAACAGTAGTAAGGCTATATTTGAAAGGTGAAAAGTAAATGGATATAATACTAGATTGAAAATGTAAGAATAAAAAGAGTTGCTGGTGCTGTTAACATCAGGCGACCTGTACTATTCAACGCTACAAGAATAGAGCGACTTTATAGGTTTGTTCAAGAAATAGATCGTGTACTTTTGTGAGGGCAGAAACGCAGCTGAATTTGATCGAAAATCAGCTACAAGCTGTTTGGGAGGAGCTTCGCTTTTTTTATATAGTACATTTTGTGTTTTATTTTGAGCAAGTCTAGTTAATGTGTCGATTTATCAAATCAGATGTATATAGACTGTCCTAAAACTGGTTACCAACTTTAAGTAACATATTGTATCTGCAAAATAAAATCGTTCCTTCAAGCATGGAGAAAAGCAGGTGATAGCACCTGGTTTCATCCGTGCTTTTTCTTTTATTTAGACTCATACCTGTTGATTATCCATAAGGTGGAAGAAA
>NZ_KE952795.1 GCF_000466385.1 Aneurinibacillus aneurinilyticus ATCC 12856 | reverse complement strand
TTGCACTTTGAAAACTGGATACAGAAGAACAATGCGCAATTAGGAAGATCCAATTGTAATATAGGTGATAACCCTTTGATGGTTAAGCTACAAAGGGCACACGGTGGATGCCTTGGCGCCAGGAGCCGACGAAGGACGTGGCGAACGACGAAACGCTTCGGGGAGCTGTAAGCGAGCTTTGATCCGGAGATGTCCGAATGGGGAAACCCACTGCCCGTAATGGGGTAGTACTCCTGCCTGAATCCATAGGGCAGCGAGAGGCAGACCAGGGGAACTGAAACATCTAAGTACCCTGAGGAAAAGAAAACAATCAGTGATTCCGTCAGTAGCGGCGAGCGAACGCGGAGGAGCCCAAACCAGAAGGTTCGCCTTCTGGGGTTGTAGGGCGTCTCACATGGAGTTACAAAAGACGGTCATAGACGAAGCGGTCTGGAAAGGCCCATCAGAGAAGGTAACAATCCTGTAGTTGAAATGACCGTCTCTCCGAGACGTACCCTGAGTAGGGCGGGACACGTGAAACCCCGTCTGAATCCGGGAGGACCATCTCCCAAGGCTAAATACTACCTGGCGACCGATAGTGAACCAGTACCGTGAGGGAAAGGTGAAAAGCACCCCGGGAGGGGAGTGAAAGAGATCCTGAAACCGTGTGCCTACAATTAGTCGGAGCACAATTGCTGTGTGACGGCGTGCCTTTTGTAGAATGAACCGGCGAGTTACGGTTGCGTGCAAGGTTAAGTCTGAGAAGACGGAGCCGCAGCGAAAGCGAGTCTGAATAGGGCGAATGAGTACGTAGCCGTAGACCCGAAACCGTGTGATCTACCCATGTCCAGGGTGAAGGTGCGGTAACACGCACTGGAGGCCCGAACCCACGTACGTTGAAAAGTGCGGGGATGAGGTGTGGGTAGCGGAGAAATTCCAATCGAACTCGGAGATAGCTGGTTCTCCCCGAAATAGCTTTAGGGCTAGCCTCGGATTCCTGTACCGGAGGTAGAGCACTGATTGGATGCGGGCCCCTCGCGGGGTACCAAATTCAGTCAAACTCCGAATGCCGGATACAGCAGGTCCGGGAGTCAGACTGCGAGTGCTAAGATCCGTAGTCAAAAGGGAAACAGCCCAGATCACCAGCTAAGGTCCCTAAATGTACGCTAAGTGGGAAACGATGTGGAGTTGCCCAGACAACCAGGATGTTGGCTTAGAAGCAGCCACCATTTAAAGAGTGCGTAATAGCTCACTGGTCGAGTGACTCTGCGCGGAAAATGTAACGGGGCTAAGCGTACTACCGAAGCTGTG
>NZ_KE952794.1:12399-26028 GCF_000466385.1 Aneurinibacillus aneurinilyticus ATCC 12856 | reverse complement strand
AGGAAAGCGTTGTTGGATGAAAAGTCCGCTTTAAAAAGAGCTGAAAAACAAGGAGAAATAATAGGGGAGAAAAGGGGAGAGAAAAGAGGTATCATGAAAGTTGCCTTAAGCATGATACAAAAAGGAATAGATAACGAAACCATAGCCGAATTAACCGAGCTTACACAGGGAGAAATTGAACAACTTCGTAGGCAATAAAATAAACCCTGGTTACCTAGATATCATTCTTTATCGGTGTCCATGGGGAATACCTTCATGGATGTCCAAAATGCTTCACACGCTTAGGTAAAATGATAAGTGATAAATAGCGGTCCTTATTTAATATCTGTTTCAAACAGTTGATTTGAGGCCGTAATGGGACGGTTTCGGGAAAATTTGCAGTAAACCTAATTTTGGGTATACTGGACATGAGGCCTTATATAGCAAGGGTTTGAGGCATTTTTCTTCTCTGCTAAAAATAGAACTCCTGCTTTACTGCAAAAAGTCGATTTTTGATTCACTTTTTAACTCATGAAACCCTTGATAACTGAAGGTTTTTGTCTGTTTTTCTTTTAGGGTTTTATCTGAACGTAATGGGATATAAAGTGGTTTCGCCATTCATCGTAAAATTGGAGTAGTTTTGTTTTATCTGAACGTAATGGGATATAAAGCTAATATATCTCTTAAGCGCTAAACTTAATAATAAAAATAAAGTTATAAAAGATAGAAAGAAAAACAAATACAGAACACCAACTATTGTTTTGGCATGGGTAGTATCAATTGCTGTTATTCTTATTCAGTTTTCTATTCACTCTTTTGAAGCGGGAAAACATTTAAGGACAACAATCATAAAAACAAACGGTTACATAGTAGACAAGAACTATCTAGTAGAAACCATTATTTACTCTGATAAGAATGATTGCCTAAATGGATATATAGTTACAGCAGATAAAAATGGGATCTACTATATCTCTAATGAAGACTGGAAGCTGATTACATTGAAAAACTTGTCTATACGTACTCAACCTATTCCAAGTAATGAAAGTAATCCTCTAATCTGCAAAAAGAAATAGAAATAAGGAAACTACCATCAGGTATCTCGGGTCGCCCACTTCCACGCCAAACTGCTCCGCTTCCTCCCGGTTATATTTGGGAGGGATATGACCTGCACCACGTCTTACCTATTCCCTGTGAGTTGTCATCAATCGACATAATATTACAAATTTTCCCCATTGACCCAAGAATTGAACAATGATTTACTTGTTGTAGACCTTCGCGATGAATCAGGCAACAACATCGTATCCGGGCACGTACCTTTGGCAAGAGGGGGGAATGACCACACCCGATGAAATGTGATAACCACCCGATTATTCGATCGTGATGGTCGGTCGGCGGGGCTCACCAGGCGCTGCTCGTCAGTCGCGTGACAGCACCGATTGACCGAAGACAAGACCGAAAGGAACGGACATATGGCCTATCGACGCACTCCCAAAATCGAAACACGATTGGCTGAAACGCGGGACCGGATCCTGCAGTCGGCCATCCAGCTCATTGCCGCCAACGGGTATAAAGCCACAAGTATGGGCGCGATAGCCGCCGAAGCGGGGGTCTCAACGGGACTCTTGTACCGGTATTTCTCGTCGAAGTCCGAGATCTTTAATGAGGTGTTTCAGCAGATTTCCACACGAGAAATTGCCGCCTGCTGGGCTGCGGCATCGACGGGAACGACCAGCCGTGACCGGCTGACCCGGGTGCTCGACACCTTCAGTCGGCGCGCGTTCCGCGAGCGGCGGCTCGCGTGGGCGATGCTCATCGAGCCCGTCGATGAGTATCTCGATGCCGAACGCTTACGCTTTCGAACACCCTACCGCGACATCTTTTCGAGCCTCCTCCGTGAAGCGGTTGCTGCGGGCGAAATTCCGCCTTTAGCGGTCGAAGTCGTTGCATCCGCCATTGTAGGTGCAGTGGTCGAGAGTCTCACCGGTCCGCTCTCGACGGTCACTGAGCGGGATGAGGAAGACCGGGTGGTAGAAACATTGACGCATTTTTGTCTGCAAGCTGTGGGTTATCGGGACGATGCATCACGTGACGAATAGTTGAAGCCTGTTCTGGATGTGTCTTCAACCATATGGCATCTCCAACGTGATGATACCCTTTAAAACGAGGTCCAGTGGCTCGTTGTTGAGGAAGAACAGCTATTCACCACTGAGGTTAATAAATGAGGGGATATGGATGAACGACATTGAGTCCTTTGCACGGCAGGTTTTTGACAGTCAACCTTTCAGCCAGTTTATAGGTGCGCAATTGACTGATTTGGCGCGCGATAGTGCGGAATTGACTCTTCCTATTGTGGAATACCTCAAACAGCAACATGGATTCGTTCACGGTGGCGTGATTAGCTATCTTGCGGACAACGCCATCACCTTCGCCGGTGGTCTGGCGCTGAACGGCAATGCTCTGACGGCCGAATTCAAGATCAATTATCTGCGGCCAGCCATCGGCGATTCTCTTATAGCTCGGGCAAAGGCTCGGAGCATTGGAAAACGTCAGGCTGTCTGTCAGTGTGAGGTTTATGTCGTGGACGGCAACGAAGAAAAGCTTTGCGCCCTGGCTCAAGGGACGATCGTGCCATCGCCATGATCGGGTTCTATTGCGACGCGCCGGATGTTAACTTTTAGTGAAGTTGGTCATGAACAGGAGGAAAATGCGATGCGCTACGAAACACAGGTCGACATCTTACAGACACTGATTACGCTTCATCAGCAGCAACGGGATCAGAAAATGCTCGGAGAAGTGGTGAAAGTCCCGGTGAGCCACTACACCGATTCGGACATTTTGGCACAGGAAATGAGCACGGTCTTTCGCCGCTATCCAATCATCGCCGGACACGTCTCCAGCGTCAGCCGCCCTGGGGACTATCTGCTTAGCGACTGGGGTAAGTTTCCCTACGTGGTCGTGCGCGACCAGACCGGAGAACTACGCGCTTTTCTCAACATCTGTCGGCACCGGGGCGCTCGCGTCGTTTCAGGAAATGAGAAGTGCCTCAAAGTGTTCGTCTGTCCCTTTCACGGTTGGGTATACGACCTCGACGGTTCACTCAAGCATGTGACCAAGGCCTACAACTTTCCTGAGTTGGACTTCAGACAATACAACCTGATGGAATTACCTGTCGTCGAGCGAGGCGGATTGATATGGATTCATCCGACGCCCGGTTCTAGCATAGATCTGGATGCGTATCTCGGACCAATCGGCGACGACCTTGACCATTTTGGCATCAACGAGCTGGTTCGCTACCGTAAGACCAAGGTCGTCAAGCATGCTAACTGGAAACTGCTGATCATGACTTATCTGGAGGGCTATCATGTCCCCTACCTGCATCGGCACACTCTGTCTAAGTCTTTTCACAAAGGCATCATTGCCCATTACGAGTATGGCCCACATATCAGGCTCGCGGCAGCAAGGACAAATTTTCCGGATGTGTTGAGGACGGCAATTCACAACTGGTCGATTCTGTCCTTCGCGTCAGTTTATTACTTGCTTTTCCCGAATACGTTTTTCATCATGCACCCCGACTATGTCTCCATCAACACCTTCTACCCCGAAGATACGGACAGAACAATCTGGACGCACGAGATGCTTTATCGGGAGTCAGATTTTCAGGACGAAAAAGGACAAAAAGCCCTGGCCAATCGCTTTTCGTACACAAACGATACCGTTTTCGATCAAGAGGATTTTGCGGTGGCAGAACACGTGCAAGCTGGATTGTCCAGCGGAGCCAACGAGTTTCATACGTTGGGGCTGAACGAAGGTTTGCTCGCCATGTTCGAGCGTAGTATTGATGATGTCCGTTCTCGGGTCGAGGGGTGATGGGGCGGACGAGACACAGCAGTTAACGGCATATATCCAGCGGAGCTTTTTAACTCACCTTTGACAGTTAAGACGCATTTTCGGGGTAGAGCTTTTTCAACAAACCGCGCCATGGCGCGGTTTTCTTCATGTAAATCTTCTTCTCTTGCACCCGAAATGCAGGTCACAATTCTGCTAGATAATTGTGGTAACAAATATAAGGAATGGTGCTCTCTTTGTTTCCCCAAGTTGTATCCACAAAAAAGTCAGATGGTCGTACCTACCGTTATCTGCATATTGTCGAATCCTATCGGGAAGGTAAATCGGTAAAAAAGCGCTCTGTTTTTCACCCTTCTTTGGCTTTCCGCCTGCATCCGCTGAAAATATCTTAATATTTGTTTGCCGTATGTTCTGGTCGAACTGCAGTCGAAAATCGCTCAGTGATCGAATCAAATTTATGGAAATGAGCCTGTATAATGAAAAGGAGGGCAATGAGTTCAGAGACAAAATCATGGCTGACAATGTTGAATGGCTAATGAAAGTTATGTATCCAGGGAAAAAAATAATACTGTGGGCTCATAATGACCATTTAGCCAAAAACACCTCTAAAATTAGTACAATAGAAAATGGAAAATGGATGAACAGCTTTACTAGTATGGGAGAACTTCTCCATAAAAGATTGAAAGGCAAGGAATACGTCATAGGGCTATATATGAATAAAGGAAAAACAATTACTATTGCTACATATAAACCTTTTAATATAAATCCTATGCCTAAGGGAAGTCTTGAAAGTTTGATGATGCAGAGTGGATATAGGAATGTATTTATCGATTTATCAAAACACTCTACGCCAAATAAAAATAATGCCTGGATGTTCAAACCGATTTATGCCGCCGAAGACGGAATGACATCTGAAATGATTAGGCCGATGTTAAGACCTATTATCAAATATTATACTGGTTCAATCCGTTTGTTTGGATTGCTTTTAGGGAAATGAGATTGGATCGTGAAATAGCTTGTGATATTGCTGTTTTAAATTCATTGGATGAACACTGTTATGCTGAATATGGGAATGCGATTATTAATTTTGTGGACAGAGCATCACAGCCGCGGAATTTCGTTTTGGCCAATCAGCTGAACAGTTCCAAGGAGCAAATTAAAAAACGCATTGAAAAGATTGCATCCTTTACGACTGAATCGAAGCTGTTGAAGCTGAAGAGTATCGCTATCTTTATGCTTGTGGGAGTATTTGTTGTAAGTCAGGCTCCGCTCGTTTCCGTGATGGTCGATGATAATAATTGCTACGATTTTAAAAATGAACGGACAGCATATGAGGATCTAAGCGAATATTTTGTCGGATTTGAAGGGAGCTTTGTATTATATAATTTGAAAGCTAATCAATATAGCATTTATAATGAAAATAAAAGCAAATTGAGAGTTTCTCCAGATTCAACTTACAAGATTTTTAGCGCGTTATTTGGATTGGAATCAAATGTCATTACGAATGGAAATTCCACAATTAAATGGAATGGAATAAAATATCCGTATGTTTCTTGGAATATGAATCAGAATTTATCTACAGCAATGAAAAATTCAGTGACGTGGTATTTTCAGGATTTGGATAAAAGAATCAATCTGGATAAAATGCAAGCTTATCTGAATCAAATAGGCTATGGTAATTGCAATCTTTCTGGCGGAATAGGACAATATTGGATAGAGTCTTCATTAAAGGTATCCCCAGTAGAGCAGGTACAATTACTAAAAGCTTTTTATACAAACCAATTTGGATTTGAGGAAAAGAATGTACGGACCGTCAAAGATGCGATCATATTAGAGGAAAAAGATGGTGTACGGCTATCTGGAAAAACAGGAACAGGCAGTGTAAATAACAAAAATATAAACGGGTGGTTTATTGGGTATGTAGAGATTAAGGATAACACTTATTTTTTTGTAACTAATATACAAAATGAAGGAAACACTAACGGAAGCAAGGCAGCAGAAATAACGTTATCTATTTTGAGGGATAAAGGCATATATTACAGTTATTTGCCGGGAAACAAAAACTCTATATGACAAATGTATGTGTAATAAAAAAAGGAGGATAAGAGTGTCTAATAAAGTCCCCAGTATTTCAGAAGCAGAATGGGAAGTCATGAACGTGCTATGGCAAAAGGCTCCACAAACGGCCAACGAAGTCATTTCTTCCTTGCAGGAGCGAACGAATTGGAAACCGAAAACAGTTCGAACTCTTTTGGATCGTCTCGTTCAAAAAAAGGTGGTTGGTGTAAATCAAAATCAGAAGCTCTATACTTTTTTTCCACTTTATTCGCAGGATGAATGCCAGCGTGCCGAAGCCCAGTCTTTTATTAAGAGAATTTATGGCGGGGCGCTGAAGTCGATGCTGGTTCAGTTCATCCAAGAGCAATCCTTGTCTGATGAGGATATTAAGGAACTACGCTCTATTTTGGATGAGAAGCCTAAAAAAACTTAGGAGAGAGGAAGAAATAGGTTTAGTGAAAGTCAGTGTATGAGTTGTTAAAGGGCAGAAGTTTTTGGCTGTATTCAACATTTGTTTTCATCTGATTTGATAAATCGACACATCATCTATTATTTGAGGTTCTAACTTGTCCGGGCTATTCATCGTATATTATAAAGAAAATGTTTGACATATAATATAGTTTTCTGCTTTTATTTCATTTCACACACATTGAATTACCAAGTGTTTTTCTGATAGATACAATTGTTTTCAGCAAAAAAACATATTATAATACAATGAGTAATTTAGCAGCGACGCATAAGGCAGGAAAGTTGGATAGCCTTTCTATCTGGTTAGAATGTCTCGTGAAAAAAGTTTTTAAATAAATAAAAAATGAATACTTGCTTCATTAGTGTGGATTGAAAAGAGTGTGTTCTAGCCGCTTTCCTAAATTACCGCTAGCAGCAGAAAGGAAAAGGAACAAAAGTGGCAAACAAAGAATTGAAAAGATCCTTGGAAGCTCGGCACATTCAGATGATTGCTTTGGGCGGTACAATTGGGGTCGGGCTATTCATGGGATCGGCAAGCACGATTAAATGGACAGGTCCGTCCGTCATGCTTGCGTATGCGATTGCAGGAATTTTTATATTTTTCATCATGCGTGCAATGGGAGAAATGCTGTACTTGGAACCAAGTACAGGTTCATTTGCGACCTTTGGCCATAAGTACATTCATCCCTTAGCAGGTTATCTGACGGCTTGGAGTAACTGGTTCCAGTGGGTCATCGTCGGAATGTCAGAAATTATTGCCGTGGGGACCTATATGCAGTATTGGTTTCCAGATTTACCCACTTGGGTACCAGGCATTATCGCAATGGTGATTCTCGGTGCAGCGAACTTATTCTCTGTTAAATCATTTGGTGAATTTGAATTTTGGTTTTCAATGATAAAAATCGTAACCATCGTTTTAATGATTATTGTAGGGGTTGGTTTAATTTTCTTTGGAATTGGTAATGGGGGAAATGCAATCGGATTATCGAATCTTTGGGAACATGGGGGTTTCTTTACTGGCGGTTGGTCAGGCTTCTTCTTTGCTTTGTCGTTAGTAATTGGAGCTTATCAAGGTGTTGAACTAATCGGGATTACAGCAGGTGAGGCAAAAGACCCGAAGAAAACGTTAACGAGTGCGATTCAAAGTATTATTTGGCGTATTTTGATCTTCTATATTGGTGCAATTTTTGTAATTGTAACCGTTTACCCTTGGGATCAATTGCATACGCTCGGCAGCCCATTTGTTGCAACTTTTTCCAAAATTGGCATTACAGTAGCAGCAGGGTTCATTAACTTTGTCATTATCACCGCTGCCATGTCTGGGTGTAATAGCGGGATTTATAGTGCAGGACGTATGCTTTATACATTAGGAGTAAATGGACAAGCACCAAAGATATTTACGAAGCTTTCTCATAATGGTGTGCCTTTGTTAGGAACGATGGGCGTACTAGTAGGTTTGGGCATTGGTGTTATCCTCAGCTATCTTGCACCAAAAAATCTATTTGTGTATGTCTACAGTGCTAGTGTACTTCCTGGTATGGTTCCATGGTTTATTATTCTGATTAGTCAAATCAAATTCAGAAAAGCAAAAGGAGCTGCAATGGATACGCATCCATTCAAAATGCCTTTTGCACCAGTGACAAACTACGTAACGATTGCCTTTTTGCTTATGGTATTAACCGGGATGTGGTTTAATGATGATACACGCATTTCCCTTATTGCAGGAATTGCTTTCTTGAGTATCGTCGTGATTAGTTATTATGCTTTAGGAGTTGGCAAGGCTGTTCCAGTGGGTACTCAAACAGATGCTCAAAACACGAGCAGATTGAAGTAGCGAATAAAAAAGAATAGATCCATCAAAAGGGGCGTCGAAAAATGACGTTCCTTTTTTATTTCATACATTATAAGCAGCACGGATGTTTCTAGAACAAACAGTTAAAAGTAGTAAGTGGCAGTTTTTACAGGGAAAGGTATAAGTATAGCATTGTCACAAAAAGGAAATATATGGGGCATAAAGGAAATTATGCTGAATTCCCACAGAAAGCTGTTCGAAATAATGCTTGTCAAATAGGGCTAAGATGAAAACAAAGAAGTGGCTGCCAGTTGCCGTATAGTTAGGCGGGTACAGAGCGGCCTGCTTTTTATGCTCAATCCTAAACCAAAAAGAAGAAGGTAAGATATGGAGAATTTTTGTTTGATGCAATATCAATTTTAGATTACAAAGGTGATTAAAAGTTGGAGATTTTTAAGTATTGTACTATGATAAATTTAGTTCCATTATTTGAGCTGAGCAATGGGTATGGGACAATCCCCCTTAATCTTACACAATTTGGAGAAAAATTTATCTAAGGAGTAGTAGAAATGGCACGTGTTTTATTTATTAATGGTGGATCAGAAGGGCATATTAATCCAACTATTGGAGTTGTGCAAGAGCTTATTTCGCGTGGAGAAGAGGTAGTGTATTTTACGATAGAAGATTTTCGAGAACGTATTGAGAAAACGGGAGCTACTGTACGAACATTTGACGGTCAAAAATTTATAAAAGCCTTTATCTCAGGTGGAAGAAATTATTTGCTCGAAAGAATCAATGGTCTTTTACATACAGCAGATATCGTCATACCTAGCGTTCTTGAACAGATTAAAGGAGAGCATTTTGATTACATCATCCACGATTCCATGTTTGGCTGTGGACGTTTGCTTGCCCAAATTCTTAAGCTTCCTGCAATCAATTCTTGTACTTCTTTTGCACAGACAAAAGTATCATTTGATAAAATGCTAGAACAACTTTCTGAAAAAATTCCTACAGAAATAGTTAAACCTATATACGATGAATTTCAAAGCTTGACGGTAATGGTAAAGAAAAAATATGATGTGGAGATCCATTCTCCTTATGAAGTTTTCTGTAATCCTGCACTACTTACAATCGTTTATACAACCAGGGAGTTTCAACCCTTTGGAGAAGTATTCGACCAAACTTACAAATTTGTAGGTCCATCCATCTCTTCACGATTAACGCAAGAAAACTTTGACCTTACTGCAATCAAAGGAAAAAGCCCAATTTACATTTCACTGGGTACTGTCTTAAACCAAGCCATTGATTTCTATAAGCTTTGTTTTAAGGCACTTGGGAACACTAACCATACCGTTGTCATGTCTGTTGGAAAAAAAGTTCAAATATCTGATTTGGGGGAGATTCCAGAAAACTTCATTGTAAAAAATTATGTTCCACAAACGGAGGTGCTGAAATACACTAAATTATTTATTACACATGGTGGAATGAACAGTACCAATGAAGGTCTCTATTACGGGGTTCCGCTAATTGTAATCCCACAAAGCGCGGATCAGCCGATAATTGCCGGGCAAGTGGCCAATATCGGATCCGGTATTAAATTACAAATGCAAGGCTTGACGGCAAGCCAACTACGTGAAGCCGTAGATCGCGTGTTAAGCGACCCATCTTTCCATAAAGCTGTTGCAAATATTAGAGGATTATTCCAAAGAGCGGGTGGATATCACCAAGCTGTTGATGAGATTTTCGAATTTAAAAGTCAATATGATATCTAAATGAATCAATTCATTTGGTAAACCAAGATTTAAAACTAAATCTTCCCATAAAAAAGACAATCAACAGGCGTGATGGAATACATATGATTTTTGTTTTGAGGGGAGTTATAAAATTCTTAATTTGATGGACATGCGACTGAATCCCTAAAAGGACAGGCTTCCGGAATCGTATATTGGACAACCAATTAGGTCTAGTGATTTACCATTTACTGTTGGTACTTTCCCTATAAGCATAACCCTGTAATCCTGCAATATTATACTATACGCTCGTGAAGTGTGAGATGTATTATTCATGGGACACATGTAAGGAGGCATTCTCATGAACATTACATCTTTTCTTATTTATTGTGTTATTGTTACATTTACGCCCGGGCCAACGAATATTGCTATATTGTCTATAGCACATAATTTTAGGATTAAGGAGACAGTTCAATACATAGGGGGAGTAACGGTTGCCTTCGGCATGTTACTTGCCGCTTCAGTTATTTTAAACCAAGGGTGTTGATTATCCACTCTGGATTATACTGGATAATCAACACCTTTGTTAACAGATGTCTCATGTGCAGTTGACCTGAGCTGAACACTAAAATTTTAAGTTTGACTTTTTGAAAAACACGTGTTGTAATAAGTTATAGTAATTTGCGGGGGGACTATTCACAGTTGAGAAGGTTAAAACCTGACCCTTTGAACCTGTTAGTTAATACTAACGTAGGGAAGCAAATCATTTACATCGCTATGTGTATATGGTTGGAGCGCTTTCCATGAATTTGGAAGTGCTCTTTTTTATTTCAATATAGTGCGCTACCAAAACTGAATATGGCTTAATTGTTTGCGGGGGGACTGTTCGCAGTTGAGAAGGTTAAAACCTGACCCTTTGAACCTGTTAGTTAATACTGGCGTAGGGAAGCAAATAACATTTAATCATGTTATGTTACCCTTGTCAAAAATAAGACAAGGTTTTTTTAACTTCAAAGTTCTTCATTGCATGAACAGGAGGCAGCGTAGATCTCACAATGCTTATAATCAGCTGTTAAAAGATTATTTATACACTGGTGAAAGATTAATTTAACGGAAAAGGAGTTATAGACATGAAAAAAGTTCTTAGTATTGCCGGTTCGGATTGTAGCGGAGGTGCTGGGATTCAAGCTGACTTAAAAACCTTCTCAGCTCATGGTGTTTTTGGGATGAGCGTCATTGTTTCGGTGGTAGCCGAAAATACGAGCCGTGTTATTGACATACAGGATGTCAAGCCGGATATGATTGAAAAACAAATCGATGCTATTTTTGAGGATATTGATGTGGACGCTGTGAAAGTTGGTATGCTCTCACAGCCTGATTGTATGAAAGCAGTCGCAGAAAAGCTAAAACAATATGCTCCCGCCAATGTCGTTATTGATCCTGTTATGTATGCGAAAAACGGCTGTCCGCTTATGAACCCCGGCGCAATAGACACATTAATCAAAACGGTTCTTCCGTTAGCTGACCTTCTTACCCCCAATATTCCTGAAGCAGAGAAAATCGCCGGTATAGAAATTAACAATGTTGAGGATATGAAAAAATCAGCGGTAGAGATTTATAAAATGGGTTGTAAAAATGTTCTTGTAAAAGGCGGTCATGCCACAGGCAATGCGCTGGATATTTTGTTCGACGGGAATAAGTTTTATTCGTTCGACGCACAGCGTATTGAGACAAAAAATACGCATGGTACAGGCTGCACTTATTCATCTGCTATTGCATCCAATCTCGCATTGGGGTTCGAATTACAGGAAGCGGTACATAGAGCCAAGGAATATGTGACAATCGCAATTCAGCATTCCTTGTCGATCGGAAAGGGCAACGGCCCCACTCATCATTTTTATGAGCTTTACAAAAACGGATTAAAGAAATAGTTGGGGATAGGCGGTTTAAGAGAAGTAATGGCATATGGTAAAGATACATTAGGAATAAATCGAATCGTGGCAATCACAACTCAAGATAATCGCGCTTCAGCCTACCGTATACGTATAATGTAAGCTGTTGCAGCCTTTTTTGAACTACGAGAAGTCGGAATGTACGGGAAATTCGATTTGGATGACAATGGAGTAGGCAACGAATTTTGGGGTAGAAGAGGAGAAACAAAAGAACTGGATTTGCAGTTTACAAAAGCATTGGAAAATTAATGGTTTGGTACTGATGAAGAGAAATTGGTACGTGATGTTGTCGCTTTGCTGGAGCATTCTTTTCAGATAGAGCAGGTCTCTATACATGAATGCAGGGCACAAACACTTGCACAGGCCATATGGACGGTGAAAAACGAGGTGCATGATTTTATCGGTAAGCACACAGATGATCTGTTACAGCAAAAATGGCTTCTCGTAGCAGAAGGGAAGAGTAAATAGGCTTATAACGTTATCATAAGCGAAAAAATAGGATGGCTCAGCCTGTCATTATTCTTTAGGGGATTGTTCCTGGAGTGGCATGTACCTACAGGAAGTCCCCTCTTTTGAAACTCTATATCAGATTATAAATGAAGGTAGCTGTTCCAGTTGAGGCATGGTTTTTATTTTGCTTAGTAAGATGTAGGTGGCAAGAGGTAAGCGAAAGATTGGATACAAGTGAGGGGTTCTTTTTGTGATCTCATATTTTTTCCGAATCTCCTACATCCAATCCCCTGAACTTTTGTTACTACGTCAAGTGAATTCTATATAGATAATAACGACAGCCCCTATAGACAGGGGGTGTTTTTGTATTTGGCACTTTATCGAATGGATAACTGTTAATTTATGGTTTAAAATGATATGTGTAGCCCTATATAAAGAGAGCAATAGTTATTAACAAACGTCTATGTACAAGGTTGTAGGTTGTGGTTTATGGAATAAGGAAAAAATCATTAATTGGCGGTGATTGAATGGCTTGCAAGTGGCTTGATTGGGCAAAAGAACTTCAATCCATGGCACAGGAAGGATTAACCTATTCAAAAGATATTTATGACCTGGAAAGATTTGAACGACTAAGGCAAATCAGTATAGAGATTATGTCAGAGTATACAAATATGGAAATGGAAATAGTTAAAGAATTATTTGCAAATGAAACTGGCTATGCTACACCAAAAGTGGACATTAGAGCAGTTGTATTTAAGGATAACAAAATATTAATGGTTAGAGAAAAGGCAGATGGCGGTTGGTCATTGCCTGGCGGCTGGGCAGATATTGGACTTACCCCAAGTGAAATTGTAGTTAAAGAGGCTAAAGAAGAATCCGGTTTTGATGTTAAGGCTACAAAGCTGCTTGCTGTACTAGATAAAAAATGCCATCCACACCCCCCATCACCTTATCATGTATATAAGATGTTTATCCAATGTGAAATAATTGGTGGTCAAGCTAAAGAAGGTATAGAAACGAGTGCAGTCGGGTTCTTTGATGAAAATGAATTACCGAAATTGTCAGTTGAAAGGAATACAGATTCTCAAATAAAAATGCTATTTGAATACTTAAGAAATCCTTCAAAGAAAGTGGAATATGATTAAGTAGCTATCCCGAAAGGGCAGTTTATTTCTTTAAAGCATGGTTTTATTTAATTAGTGAGGCAGATGCATGAATAGTTATCAATTACTTCAACAGTACATGTGTACACATTTTCCGAATATTGGAATATGCAAGCCGCTTTTCTACAACATGCCAATAGGGATTAGATTTGAAATCGGAAATTCGGAAAAAAGAAGAGGTTGGATGCGCC
>NZ_KE952794.1:0-12299 GCF_000466385.1 Aneurinibacillus aneurinilyticus ATCC 12856 | reverse complement strand
AATTCGGAAAAAAGAAGAGGTTGGATGCGCCCTGTGCTCCAGCAGAAGAAAGGCCAATGTGTCTTTTTCTAGTCTCTGATTTTCTCCTCTTTTTCTTACTTCCTACCACAAAAGTTTGTCGATTTATCAAACCAGATGTATATAGATAAAGGGCTAATCGTTTAATCTTATATCTTGACCGATTTTCACCTCTTATGATAAGAAAGTAAGAGAGGTGAAATCATGTTTGCACTAATGACCAGAGTAACTATTCTTTCAGATATTCTTAATTTAGGTTTGCCGGTAGGCCAAGAGGCTTATATTATAGCGCATAATCGTAGAATTGATGTAGCCTACCAATATCTCATCCGCGTTCCGGCAATCCAGAAGGAATTTTGGGTAGTGGAGGATGACATTAAACCGTTAACTGAAGCAGATACATTGAAGGATTACTCCTGTGAAGTTGAAGAAGTGCTCATTGACGTAGCGCTGCAAACCAAACAATTTAATATCATTAAACAGATAAAGGACGATAACAAGGCTGATCGCTAGTGTCAGCCTCATTTTTATTAAGTCCATCTTGTTTTTATGATGTATTAAAACAAGTGACAGGGTCGAGAGTTTTAATATGAACATTACATATGTTGTCCATAATGAATCGAGGGTAGCAAAGAAAGGCAGGTATTGATGAAAATATTAATAAACGATGAGCGATTATCTTTAGTAGACAATGAAGCAGGTAGGGATATATGGATGAAATGGGATGATGTATATGCTATTCATTATTATAAACTCGACTGCATAACCGAGATTATTACTTGTCTTGAATTTGATTACGAAAATGGAGAATATTTAGAGGTGAATAGCACTAATGAAGGCTGGGAGGATTTAATACAGCATTTACATAAGCATATATCGATACAACAGGAAAATTGGAGATTAAATATGCTAAACTGTCAGCCTGATGATGGGGGAGACACAATCTATCGGAAAATGTAGCGGTTTGTAACTATATACATCTGATTGGATAAATGGACACATTTTGGTGGTGGGCGGGAGCGGGCGGAAAAAGACACGCGGGCCTTCCACCCCTTATTCTCGTAAAATTTCATCGCTTTTTGATTTTTGGATACACACTTCAATCTTAATGGTTTATTCATTTTTTCTATGGAGGCATTAAGCAGCAGACCGCCATTCACATTTTCACGCTCACTTTCTTTTGCATAAATAATACCGGATCTGATAGAATGATTTCCATCTAGATATTTTTAGAAGGCTTAGAGGAACTGGGCATTAAGCATTGAAAATCTAGACAGAGTATATGGACCATAACAACAGCTCCTATAGTACGGAGTTGTTTTTTGTATTGAACATTTTATTAAGGATTTTTTGTTAATTTATGGTATAACATTAAATATACAATAAATTGCATGATTTTATTCAGTTATTTTTAATTTGGAAGGGGTGGCTACGTATTCGATACGTAAAATGTCATGGTAACAAGCCAATAGAGATAGTAACTGTTCATGGGGGTCCTGGTGCACCAGGAAGTGTTAAAGAGTTAGCAATTTTATTATCTCAACATAAAGGAGTCTTAGAGCCATACCAGACAAAATTAACAGTAAATGAGCTAGTGCTTGAACTAAATCAACAAATTGAAAACTATTGTAAAAAGCCTGTGATATTAATTGGTCATTCTTCAGGAGCTTTGTTAAGTCTTTTATATACAGATAAATATCCAAAAAAGGTTAAAAAATTAATCTTAATATCAAGTGCTCCACTGGACGAGAAATGGTCAGAAGGAATTATGAAGAAACGGTTGGAACGTCTAGCACCAGACGAATTAAAGCAACTAAGAATTCTCCAAAATGAACTTGTTCATGAAGATATTCAAGATAAAGAAAAAAGTAAAACCTTTATGAAATTGGGAGAAATAATGTCTAAAACTGATGCTTATAATGGTCAGGCTGTTTGGTGCGATTACGTTAATAATGAAGAGTTATCTGACATTCAATATCCGATTTATAAATCGATATGGCCTGAAATGAGCACCCTTCGTAAAAATGGATATTTTTTAAATGTACTACCTAAAATAGAAGCACCAATTTCGGTTTTTCATGGTAGATACGATTCACATCCTATAGAGGGTGTAATTAATCCTTTCCAAAAAATTAATAAAGATATATCGTGCCATTTGTTTTATAAGTGTGGTCACTATCCCTGGCTGGAACCACTTGCTAAGAATACATTTTTTAAAATCCTTTTTAATGAAGTTGAATTTTAAGGAAAAAAGTTGAAAAGTACCGTGTAAAGTCTTCTGAATGGTTTTGGGCATGGTCCAGGTAAAACGTGTAATTTAGTCATATAAGCTCTTATTGAAATAATTTACTGAATATTAATAAAAATTTTATTAATATAAATATTGATAAAATTAGTTCCGCATGGTAAATTAATTATGAAAAAATGAAGTGAATCCTTCGTTTTTGAATAAAAAGTAAGCGTAAACTTCCTGAATCGATGATAGGAGGCAATCAAGTTACCGTGTATGACTTTCGTGATTTAATCAAATCTAAGTATTACAATCTTTCAAAAGGTCAACAAAAAGTTGCTTCTCTTGTTTTGGAGGATTCGTACTTTGTCGCTCTGAACCCGGCAAGTGAAATCGGAAAACAAATCGGTGTTAGTGAAACAACTGTAATCCGCTTTTGCTATTCTTTAGACCTAAAAGGTTTTTCAGAATTACAAACGATGCTTAGAGAGCAGCTATGGTCTGCGGAGAACAGCTTGGAGAATTTTCACAAAGAAAAACTTGAACTCGCTGGAGGTTCGAACTTTTACACAAATGTCATGAAAAAAGATTGCTCCAAAATCCAAGAAACCATTTTGTATTTGAATGAACAGGACATACATACAGCCGTTCAAAAATTAACGAAAGCGGACAATATTTATGTTAGTGGAATGCGCGCATCATTTGGGGCTGCACATTGGCTCAGTTTTGCTCTTGGAATTATTAAAGACCCTGTCTATCTTTACCGCCAAGATACAGATGATCTGTATCAAGTGATGAATCAAATCAAAGAAAATACTGCGGTTATCGCAATTTCCTTTCATAGATATGCGAAGGAAACGGTCCATTTTGCGGAACTGGCGAAAAAACGAGGAGCATTTATTATCAGTTTAACCGATTCACCGATCAGTCCGATTGCGAAATATTCGGATTGCGTCATTCACCTTTTCCAAGCGAAACGTTCGACACTTGATGCTGCTCCCTCATTATTTTCGGTTATGAATGCGATTGTATCGGGGGTTTCCGTGAAAATGCACGATCAATTTAAACAAAGGCAAAAGCAGTTCGACCTTCTTGAAATTAATGATATGTTTTATATGGAATAAATGAAATGTTGCAAAGTTTTTTGCCAAAATTGTTTGAGGGGGAGTTAACGTGGAAAAGAAAATCGCTAGTTTGCATGAAAATGCCTTTGTTATTGACGCTCATTTTGATTTGTTGATGGACGTAGAGATTCAACGTGCAAGAGGCCGGAAAAAAGTCATTGAAACCGATTATTTACCCGGCTTCAAGACAAGCGGGATAAACCTTATTGTCGCATCGATCTTCATTGAAAGTGAATTTCTCCCGGAAATGGGACTGCGTAAAGCGTTGGCTCAAATTCATTCATTGTATGAGGAAATTGATGAATCGTCCCATCATATCATGATGTGCAAAACGTATGAAGATGTACGGAAAGCAAAGCAGGAGAATAAAATTGGGTTTCTTTTATCGCTTGAGGGGATTGAACCAATCGGCCATGATTTAAGACTATTAAGGATTTTTTATGAATTAGGTGTCAGGATTGTAGGACTTGTTTGGAGTCGGCGAAACTATGCTGCGGACGGCAGTCATTTCACACCTGTTCGTGAAGGAACAAAAGGTGGCTTGACCGCTTTTGGTATTGAGGTTATTGAAGAGGCGGAAAAGCTAGGCATGTTCATTGATGTTAGCCACTTAAATGATGAGGGTGTTGCTGATGTTTTAAAGATGGCCAAAAAACCGGTCATTGCCTCCCATTCCAATGCGCGAGCTTTAATGCCGACGATGCGAAACATTAGCGATGAACAAATACGGCAAATTGCTGCAACAGGTGGTGTTATCGGCATTAATGCTGCAAGCATGCTTGTCGCCGAAGACGATGATAAATCTAACCTGGAACATTTAATCAATCATTTGGATCATATGGTCAAAATAGTCGGGGCTAAACATGTTGGGATTGGTTTGGATTTATGTGACATGGTCATGAAATATATTTCACCTAATGATTTTGGAAAATTCGAACGAATTCCGTTTGATGTTATCAAAGGCCATGAGAGTTTCAAGGAGATTACAAAAGAGTTAATTAAACGTGGATACGATGATGAAGCAATTGAATGCATATTAGGTAACAACTTTTTACGCGTATATGAGGAGGTTTTGAAGTGAATGCATTTGTCGCAAGTGAAACAGCTATTCTGGCGTTTTTAACTTCGGCTGTCGCTCTATCCTTCTACATTTTGCGCTTTAAATGGGCGGTATGGATCGGACCGGCCTTAGCCGCCGTTGTTATTGGAATTGTATTATCGAATCTCAACATTTTGCCTCATGCCCATAAGGTTTACGGAGTATTCATGACCTATGCAATCCCGCTATCATTGACGATGATGCTGTTAAGCGTCAATCTAAAAGAATGGATACAGCTCGCGGGGAAACCTTTGCTTGCTATGGGGTGTGCCGTTGGGAGTGTAGCTGTCGTCACAATTATTGTAAGTATCTTTTTAGCGGCGAAAATTCCCGAAGGCTGGAAAATTGCCGGTATGTTAATTGGAACATATACGGGGGGGAGCTCGAACTTAACGGCAATTGGTACAGGATTAAATGCGACTCCGACAACATTTGGTAGCGTAAATGCCGCTGATTACGTTGTCGGTATACCATCTTTATTGCTCTTTTTTGCCTTACCGTCAATTATTGCAAGATCGAAATGGTTCCAAAAGTGGTGGCCTTATTCCTTACAGGAAGCAACGGACGGATCGGAAGAAAAGCAGGAGCTTTTCGCTGAAAAGAAGTGGTCGATTACGGATATTGCCATTCTTTTTGCTATTGCTTTCATTGTAACAAGTTTTTCAACTTACTTATCAGGCTTCTTTCCAGAGCTATATTCAAGTGCGATGCGAATTATTTTTGTGACCACATTTGCGATTATCCTAGCCCAGTATAAACCGGTTCGTAAGCTAAAAGGAAACGTAGATCTAGGCGTGTTTATTGCCTTGTTTTTCCTTGTCATTATTGGACTTAGTATTGATATTAAAGCTTTTGCAAGTTCTGCGCCGTTAATCACTGTTTTTTGTTTTTTTGTAATATTCGGTTCTTTTTTGTTGCATGTCTTGTTATGTCGTATGTTTAAAATTGAATATCAATATGTGCTCATTTCTGTCGTTGCCTCCATCGCCGACGGTACGACTTCTGCGATGGTTGCCGGGTCGGCCAAATGGCATTCTGTTATCGGAACAGCAATTATTTTAGGTTCAATCGGGTCCGCATTAGGAAACTATATAGGGCTTGGGACTGCTTATTTGATTAGAGCTATTATTGGTGCATAAAGCAGAACGAAGAAATTTGAAGGCAATTAAAAAATGAGGAGGTTTTACAGAAATGCTATCAGACGAAAATATGTTTATATACTATAGGTCTGGGATTCTTTCAGCAAAATTATTTCTGGAGGCTGATAATGCTTATGTTCAAGAAAAAGATGTATTTTCTTCAGAGTGGAAAAGTATTGAACCTGTAATAAGGCATAATCTTCTTATTCCACTTGAAGATATGCTGAAGATTTGGCAGGAGTCCAAACAAATCTCATGGGAGCAGAAGAAAGTTCATCTTCCATCAGGCTACTATTTTCATTTGATGGAAGGATCATTCAACAATGCCGATGATCATAAAAGGTTTGTCATGCTTGATCGTAAACAGCCGATAGACGTTGTGATTCATCATAATGAAATTATTGCATTTCTATACCATGCCCGTGAAGATAGTGTCATATTGATTAAAGAGGGCTATGAATCTTTTACCCCTCTATCGCTGTGGGATGATGTCTCTAAAGCTGAGCATCTCGTTCAGCATGAAGGTACACATTACGTTGAAATGAGAGATGGAATCAAGCTCGCAACAGAAGTATGGCTTCCAAAGATGGCGTCTTGCGAAATACCGCTGCCTACGATTTTGCTTAGGACCCCTTATGGAAGAATGATGCATGGTTTAAATAAGCTCCGGTTTGTCCAAAGAGGATTTGCTCTTGTTTCACAGGATGTCCGCGGTCGAGAGGAATCAGAAGGCGAATGGATCCCGATGATTCATGAAATAGAGGACGGTGATGATACATTAAATTGGATTGCCTCCCAGCCCTGGTCTAACGGCAAAGTTGGCATGATCGGCGGTTCATATGGAGGATTTGTTCAATGGGCAGCAGCTGCAAGCGGAAATCCGCATTTAAAGGCACTTGTTAGTCTGGTGACGGCTGGCAGTCCCTTTGGTGATGTACCGCGAAAGGGCGGAACGATAGTATCTGGAACGTTGGCGTGGACCTTCATGATGGCGGAACGAAAAATGAATCAAAAGGCAATGGAACGTAATGATTGGGATGAGCTTTTGAAAATTAGACCGCTGAAGGATATTCCGCTCAAGGCACTAGGGAAAGAGGTTTACTTTTGGAGTGAATGGATGAAACATATGGACAATGATGAGTTTTGGAAAAAAGCAAACTGGTTTCTTCATGGAGACAGGATTGATGTTCCGTCCCTGATCATTTCTGGATGGTACGATGATAATGGGGGGGGAACAACAGAAGCGTGGGACATGATGAACCGCCACAATCGGCAACATCAACGGTTAATACTTGGCCCATGGTATCATAGTGCAAATTCCACCCGGCAGATTCACAACGTTCAATTTGGCGAGAATGCGATTCGATATGACCTGGATGTTCTTTTTCAAAAATGGTTTGATCGCTTTTTAAAGGACTGTGAAAATGGAGTGGAAAAGGAATCGCGTGTTCAATATTACATGGTCGGTAAAAATCAATGGAGAAGCGCTGAACAATTCCCGCCTGAATATGTAACATATAAAAATTTCTACTTACATAGCAACGGAGATGCGAATACGAGTAGCGGCGACGGTTTCCTAAATGAGAAGAAGCAAGCTAGCGAGCCGGTAGATAAATATGTTTTCAACCCGGAAGATCCTGCCCCATACTTAATTGATATGTCTGAAAATGAGTGCAGTGTCCCGGAAAACTATCGGGAAGTGGAAACACGTGAAGACGTATTGGTGTATGAAACCAAGCCCCTTGAAAAGGATGTTGAAATTGCGGGTGACATTTATGCAGTCGTTTATGCGGCAAGCTCTGCTAAAGACACAGACTGGGTCGTAAGATTAACGGATGTAGACGAAAAAGGAAACTCTATCCGCCTATCAGATGGTATAATTCGTGCCCGTTACCGTAACACCTTTGAAAAACCAGAGCTGCTTGAGCCAGGAAAAGTCGAAAAATATGAAATCAAAATGACTAAAATCGCCAACCATTTTAAAACAGGTCATCGTATTCGGATATCAATTACATCCGGAGCTAAAAATCTGGCTTTTCCTAACCAAAATACCGGGAATGATCCGGCAATTGACTCCGAGTTTGTGATTGCAGAGCAAACCATTTATCATAGTTTGAAATATCCAAGTTGTGTACGATTGCCAGTTATTGAGAGAGAGGGCGGAGATTTTGAAAGATAAATGTATTTACCGGTACGACTGATTATAGGTATAAATGATGTAAAAACAACTCATCTATCAGGATTTGTGGTCAGATAGATGAGTTGTTTCTTGTATTCTTACATAAATCTTCTGGACAACCCAGGGAAGACTTCTGGGCAATCCTTTGGTAGCCTGCTTGGCGGGCAACAATGACAGGGTGGACAGCAGTTGCATGGTTTACAGCAATGAGAAGGCGGACAGCAGTTGCATGGTTTACAGCAATGAGAGGGCGGACAGCAGTTGCATGGTTTACAATGATGAGAGGATGGACAGCAGTTGCAGGACTGACAGTGATGAGGGGGCGGACAGCAGTTGCAGGGCTGACAATGATGAGAGGGCGGACAGCAGTGACAAGATTTTACCACTGACATTATTCCTTTCTAAAAGTATTTTATATTATTCTATAGTATGAAAGTATACTGACAGTTGCTATAAACGGATTGCTATTTTGAAAGTATAATAGGGCGCTGGAGGAGTAAATGGATAAAATAAGAAACTTGAGGTATGTTATAACCATATTACCTAATTAAGTAAGGTGGATATAACGATGAATTATATTGTGATGGATACGGAAATAAATGGACGTGTGTGGAAAAGTGCAGATCCAATGGAAGTTATATCCATCGGGGCTGTAAAAATAAGGGGGGAACACATAAAGAGTAAGAAGTATAAGCATGAGCTTTTTTATGAGTACGTTAAACCGGTTTGTGCTTACACCGAGTACGCAAGAAAATTTACCGGAATACCAAGGCAAACGATCGCGAAAGCGGAATCATTTGTAACGGTTATAGAAAAGTTTAAACGTTGGATTGGTAATGAGGAATATGTATTTATCGGATGGAGTGATTCAGATAAACTTGTTTTGATACGGGATTGCAAGTTGCATAAAATTGATGATGATTGGGTAGACATTTATATTGATTTGCAGGCCTACATAAAAAGATACATTCCTGAGGCAAATAATCAACAAGTTTCTTTGCAGAATGCAGTTGAAATGCTTGGTTTAGAATGGATGGGTAAAGCACATGATGCTTTGGATGATGCAATAAATACAGCGGCAATATTTATGTTTTTATGTAAAAATAAATCTGGGGATATTGTGCAAGAATTTATGAAAGGAAGCACATGTAAGGTATACAGAAAATGCAAAGCATGTGGCAAATTTTATCGTTCAAAATCGAATCGATTAAACAGAGCGAAAAGGTGCAACCGGTGTTATAGAGCGGCTCAAGCAAGCAAGTAGTTTTACAGTGCCAAAGTTAAACAGGGATTTTTCCTGATATTTATGAAATAAATGTTGCGTTTTTTGTTCCATAAGGTAATAATATTTTCAGGATATAAATTAATTACAGAATAGGAGGAATTGAATGAAAACTAAGTTCGCTTTCTTTATTCTAACTGCGACTGCGTTAGGTGCTTTATTCGGTTATTTCTTTCCTGAGACGGGCGTGGCCATAAAGCCACTGGGCGATGCATTCATTCGACTGATCAAGATGGTTGTGATTCCAGTCATTGTAACTACATTGCTTGTTGGTATTACGGGCGTTGGAGATATTAAACGTATGGGGCGTGTCGGCGTTAAAACGATCGTTTGGGATTGCACTGGTAAGCATCCAACAAGAAGCTAAACCAGTCATTCACTTTTTGGGAGCGGCTTCAAAAGCTTCTTTTCGCCTTGTAAACATGGTAATGACAGTTGCGCCAATCGGTGTTTTTTCTTTAATGGCAGCAACAATCGGAAAATATGGAATCGGCGTACTGCTGCCATTAATTAAATTAGTTGGTGCGGCTTATTTTGGGCTTGCCTTAATTTTGTTTGTTCTCTTCCCCTTAGTCGCGTTGTTCTTAAAGGTACGTATAATTGAAGCCTATAGGCTGGTTTGGGATTTAATGATTGTCGGGGCTGCTACAGGGAGCACAGAGACCGTTGTTCCACAATTAATGCAACGACTTGAGAAATTTGGCGTACCCAAATATATTACTTCTTTTGTTATCCCTGCAGGTATGCCGCTGAATTCCGACGGAACAACCTTATACTTAACTGTTGCAGGACTATTTATTGCCCAAGCTTTTGGCGTGGAGATGAGCTGGTCACAGCAACTCATCATGGTGCTGTTTTTTATTGTAACAAGCAAAGGAATTGCGGCAGTTCCTTCTTCTTCCATGGTTGTCCTTCTGGCAACAGCCACGGCAGTAGGTCTCCCGTCTGAAGGTGTTGCGCTCATTCTTGGAATTGACCGAATCATAGATATGGCCCGTACTGCCGTAAATGTCGTTGGACACGTTTTCTCCTGTATTGCAGTAGCGAAATGGGAAGGTGTTTTTAGGAGCGATTCGGACAGCGAACAAGAATATAGATCAGGCAACGAGCAGTCGGTGCCTGACTCTGCAGCCACATAATTCATGTTGTCCTAAGGGTGTTGATTATTCGGTATTAACACCCTTTTTGTTTTAGAACATAAAATAAAACCTGCTATTTAGCAGGTAATTTGCAATACATCAAGAATAATTTTCTCACCTCTTATCATTCCATCCTTATAGCCTCTTTCGTACTCTCGTCTATATTGTTTAAGCTCTCGAATGTATAGAAAATAATAATCTCTAGTGTTTGCTTTTACTTCTTCGATACCTCCGCTCTTAAAGGCGTCGAATTGTAATGTTAACCCTGCTATAACACCGGAGCTATAACTACTTTCTTCTGTACTAAAGCCTGTTTTATTTATTATTTTTTTTATCTCTTCAACACAACCAAACATGGCCAGCCTCCTGTATAAAGTAGTACAGATTTATAGTATGTGTATTTTCTTACAATAAAATACGTGTGCATACAAAAAGGAAACGATTACATAATGCTTGTATCCCGGTTAGAAACTAGAGCATATACAGAAAGCATGGCGGAAAAAGGGGCACCTTATAACTCATCTGCATGATTTTTTTGAAGAATTCGCTGGCACCTATCATCTGGCTGCTTTCGTTTACAGTTTTTTTATTATCGAATGTTAATGCTTATAAAGAAGAGCCCCTAAAGTTTATGTAGGGGCTTTTCTTCTTAAGCAACCATGTTTTTTATTGGGAGCGAAAACAACGACCGCAATGATGAAAACATCCACCGCAGCTAAAACATCCACCACAGCCGAAACAACCGCCACAGCGGAAACATCCACCGCAGCCGAAACAACTGAAGAAACCGAAACATAGTCGAGTATCATTAGCAGCGTACTGGCTTTGAGTGCTGACAGGAATCATCGGGAACGTCTGGAAATTACCAACATCCAATCCTTGGATTTCTTTTTGAAAATCATTCATTTTTGCAACCTCCGTTTAGTAAATAAATACACTGTAAAGAAGCATAAAAACAAAAGCACAATAGGCAACTCCACTAACTACTTTCCTCAATAAAATATGAATCATAATGGGTTATTGTTACTGATTTACATTCTGTTACTGTATATTCAGTATCGTTCAGAGTACATAGCCGCCACAACGCGCCCAAAACGGCCGTGTAACTTCGTTGCGGGAAAAAGACGAGGGAATACGTATACGCATACTTCTTATAATTTTTGTGGGACTATACTGCAAAAAACTTTTGTATAGGAGAGATTGTCGTACGTAGCAGCTTAAGAAAAGGCGTTTGCCTAACACTTGTTCAAACCTATGCCCGTAATATAATACCATCTCTTAGGTGAAAGGGAGGGAACATACATGGGCTCCGGTTTTGGAAGAGAGGTTATCGGGATAGTCCTTGTACTTTTTATCCTGCTCGTGATTATTGCATGTGCATGTGAAAATTAATGGAGGATGAGAGAATGGGACTTTTCAGTCGTAGACGACGTGAAGCAAGTGAAGAAAAACATGAACCACGTAAGTCAAACAGAGAACCGCGTGAAGAGAAACGTGAATCACGTAAGTCAAACAGGGAACCGCGTGAAGAGAAACGTGAATCACGTAAGTCAAATAGGGAATCGCGTGAAGAAAAACATGAACCACGTAAGTCAAATAGGGAATCGCGTGAAGAGAAACGTGAATCACGTAAGTCAAACAGGGAACTGCGTGAAGAGAAACGTGAATCACGTAAATCAATTAGAGAACAACGTAAATGATGCGAAAGAACCTTACATCACAAAAAGGCCGCTTTTATTTACTAACGGCCTTTTTGTGATCGATTATGCATGTGTTGTAAGCTTCAAAAAAGAAGCTGATGATGCTTGCTGATATACGCTCAAAAGCAACATTCTTTGAGCTTTTAGCTAAGCTGAACCAAATGAAATATAGGCAAATTGCTGTAAATTATAAGCGTGTAAGCTTTTTCTTCCGAACCGAAGAGTGAGAAGAAAGGTGTATAAGTTTTTGTACATATTTCCAAGGGTGTTGATTATCCAGTATGATCCAGAGTGGGTCGTCACCACACCGTGCCCCCAACGGTCGTCGGTTCGTCTCCCGCACCCAAGCAGAGAGGGCCGCTTTTTGCCCCAGCCAGTCGGGACCGCAA
>NZ_KE952793.1 GCF_000466385.1 Aneurinibacillus aneurinilyticus ATCC 12856 | reverse complement strand
TGCTTGAGCCAAAGACGACTTTGAATACAGGAAACCAAGTAAACGAAAAAGCCGTAACAGATTTAGAGTCTATATAGAAGTTTATATTATCCTGAATTTCGAAAGTACATCCCTATGAAAACGTGAAAAGGGCTCCAAATCTTTGATAGAATGGTGTTTGTCCAAACAACATCACCCAAAGAGAGGAGCACCTTTTAGGTGAAGTCTACCACACCCGTCAGCAAAATCAAGACCGAATTTTCATTGCAAAATGCCACGAGCTTCGGCGGCGAGGACTTCTACAGCCTGTGGGAAAGAAAAGGAATCGGCTATGTCGGCAAGTTCAAATGGACCCAGCGGCTCGCCGAAGAAGTTCAAGCCTGTCGTTACTGGACGCACTATGTCGATGGGGGCCAACGAATTGGATTTGTTGATCAAGCTACTCGCCTACAATTTGTTTGAACGCTTCAAGCGAGACTGCTGCGAGCCCGTGCATCAGAGCTATACGATTTCCCGGTTCCGTCTGGAGCCCTTTCATTGCGCAGCGATCCTCATTCAACACAGCCGCGCCATTGTGCTCAAGCTAATGAAAGACTTCGCCGGTCGCTATGCCTGGAAGCGCATCGAAGCAAAAGTAGCCTTACTGGACTGACATTCTCCAAAATTTCACATGGAAAATGAGTGAGCCCCTTTGGTGGGGAGGAGGAAAGACTGTCCACTACGTACAAGATCCTCTTGGTGGACATGGGAAATTTCCTTCTTTTTACATCTCAAGACCCCTTTACTTCAGGACCTCGCCTTGATCTTATGAGCTTTTGAAATTCAGGTTTATATTTTTTTCCACTATATACAAGGGCAGATGTCATAAGGATTAGCTGGTATTATTTATTCTTTGATCGCCTTTTTAAGATCGGAAATATCCTCTGTTAGTTCTAATCCTATAATGTAGGTAAAGTCGTGCTAAGCACAAATTTCTGCGACCTTCTCTGCTTGCCCTTTGGTTCGTCCCTTCACAATAATCGGACGTTGTTTAGAACCTAATAGATACATAATGGATTACTCCATTTATATGGCCCAGTCACAGGGTTAGGGGTTTGTTCCATTACTATACAAACCCCATGTACACAGTTAAGTAATTTTGTCTATCTACGATTCGAAAATTCTGTAGCTAGGACGATCATAAAACTAATTAGTAATATTACGTTAACAGACCCGATTACTGTATTAGTAATAAAATTTTTAAAAATAAGAAAAAAGTTGAAAAAAAAGAGAGTTATAACTGCTAGTTTCATCCAGATTTTTCTTTTGAACTTTTTATTATATATTATTACAATTAGGAAAAAGCTTATTAGTAAGTTCAATATATTTATTATAACCAAGATATTTTACCTCCTTTTAGCTTCACATTACTAATTATGTATATTTACATATCCAAATAACCCAAATATATAACTGAACAGAATTAAGACGGACATTCTTATTAACATCAAACGTCCGTCTTAATTCTGTTTATATAAATAAAATCAATTATTTATTTGGAAGAGATTTATATAGGTCTTCAAAAGCCCAGTGATCCGAGTATGCAGAGCATGCTGCATCAATAGCAGTAATAGAAGATAGAACCGTGGAAACTACAGCTACTACAGCTGATGTTCCCCCTGTTTCAGGTATCAAAACTATTGAGGTAATGATAGTCGTGGCAGCCCCGCCAGCAGCTAATTCTACTGTACGTTCATTTGCCTTCATCTGGTTAACATACTTACCGATTTTAGCCAAAGTGTATTTGTTCGATGAATTTTCAGTTGTAGACTTCGGATATGTACCACTTTTCATGTTTGGTGCGTAGTTCCAAACATTTGTTCCATTAACATTATAAATATTATAATATCCATTCCACCAAGTTTCTTTTCCACTATCAACTGTAGCCATTGGAGTTATTAAGTCTTGTTGATTAACAGAAGAATTTTGTACAGGTTGTCTTAGATCAAGTATTATATTTTTACCATCTTGAACAAGGGTAATTTTTTCATTTTCTTTATCATACTCTGCAGTAACTACATTTCCTTTTTCATCTGTGACTTTGGTTTTTTTTACTTTAGCATTATCTAAAACAACCTCTACCTCAACGTCACGTACTTTAAATTTCTTCTTGTTTTTTTCCACATTTGTTTTAGCCTCATTCAATGTATTTGAATTAGACTGATCAGTTTCAGTGTTAGCTAAAACATTGGTTGAAATCATGCTGCTTGCTAAACCTAGAGCTAAAGTTCCGATTAATAATTTGTTTTTCATAAACTATCCTCTTTTCTTATATATATTTTTTACAAGTAAAAAATACCACTTTGGGGATAAATAGTAAACCCATTTTATGTATTTTTTTGGTTCTCCTTTTTTATATAAGGTTGCACATTATATAACATATTTATAGTTGATAGCTGTTTAATTGCGGGTTTTAAAGATTTTTGTTCATTAAAGGGGTACAGCCCATCGCTATCAAGCTAAAAATTTTCGATACGCCCAAAACGAAAAAACACTATCCTATACATAAGGTAATTGCTAAAAATGTTGGGAGCATTCTCCATGAAAATTGCAATTAGAGGATTATTGTTATTTATTCAACTCCC
>NZ_KE952792.1 GCF_000466385.1 Aneurinibacillus aneurinilyticus ATCC 12856 | reverse complement strand
GACATATTGCCAGTTATTGTTGTGATTCAGAAACTCACAGTCATTTAGATTGACCTGTTTATACGACTTATTAGGCTTCATGATGTAGCTCCCATGAATATCTTTGACATATGCCGCACCTGTCCCAGTAAAGCCTGTGATATATCCAATTTGCCCATACACCCGTACTCGGTCATTCAGATAAAATCCTTTCAGTTGTTTCACATTCTTTTTGTTTCTCTTGCTCTCCGTATTCTTTGTCTTTCGACCTTTTCGAGCTGTAGCCTCATGCAGCGAACGTTTTTTCTTACGAAATGGCTTGATGTAGAAGACAGAATCACTCATATGCTGAATCGTTTTTATTTCACTTATCGCAACCGCATCATTCGCATGTGTTTTTTCTAATCCTAACTCTTTCCTTCGTGGTGTAGTGATTGACCCATACGTTATGTTAGCCTTCGGGTACTTTGTAAATACTCGTTTACGGAAAATGCTCATGAACGTACCTTCTTTGAAAGTAGGTAATTTCTTTCCTTCCATCATCCATTTCCATAAGATTGCACCCTTTTGGTGGTTCTCATGGGTATGGCAATCTGTACATACCGTGATTAGGTTATCAGCTCGATCACTTCCTCCATGTGAACGATAGACAATATGATGCGTATTCAAAATACCGCCCTTTTTCTTACACACTTGACACGTATAACGGTCCCTTGCGAACACAAAGTAACGGACATCATGATACCCAAGTGTTTGCCCTTGCTGATACTCTTCACCTTGTATCTCAGGATTCATCATCTTCTGAATATCGAACTTCCCCACTTCTATCGTTAATACAGGACTTGGTACAAGAGATAAAAAACTATCAATCCAGTGAAACGTGTTGTCTAGGCGACATTGTATACTTGGGGGCAACCAGTTTTCGTGACGCTTCCGGTTGTCAAATCGAGGCTTTCGATAGCGACATTTTCGATTACGTCTACTTCTTCGATAAATACGTCTTGTTTCTAGCAAACTCTTAACATCCTGACGTACTTCCACCTCTCCTTTGGCAAGTACCTTGTTATTGGTCGTAACCGCTATCCCTGTGTATTTAGCACCTAAATCTATCCCAACATTAATCGGTTGTTTGTAACCACTGCTTCCATACTTCAATTGGATCGTAAATGGTTGATAACGTACGATCTTTGCTTTCTTCTGTTTGAGTAAGAGTCTTGCTTTTCTTGGTTTGCATGGCATCAAGGATTCCCCATGCTTATTTAGTACGAATACGAACATGACGTATTCCCTCCTTTTGGAGTTTGTTTCCCTTCGCCAATGTTGGAATGGCTTCGCAGTAAAACTGCCCAATCAGGTTGACCGTTCCTACCCATTCAGAACTATTACAGTGCCTGCACAGAGCAACGGACTAGGGAATCATCCGAGGGTGTGATCACCATCCCAACGTAGTTTTCGTAAAACTTAGGCTAGACAACTAAAGGCTTTTTTCAAGCCCCCACTTCAAGATTCGGTAGA
>NZ_KE952791.1 GCF_000466385.1 Aneurinibacillus aneurinilyticus ATCC 12856 | reverse complement strand
TCTGACCCAAAGCAATCAAATTCGAGGTCTTTCTAAAGAGCAGTTTCAGCAATTAAGAGAAATGTGTCACTATGCTAAAAACCTGTACAATGTAGGTCTGTACAATATTCGCCAGCACTACTTTGCAGAGAAAACCTTTTTGAAGTATGAATCCAACTATCATGCAGCCAAAACAAATGAAAACTATAAACGACTTCAAGCAGGGGTTTCTCAACAAATTTTGAAAGTCGTTGATCGTTCTTTTAAGAGTTTCTTCAACTTAATTAAGAAAGCAAAAAAGGGCGATTATCGCTTTCAAGATAGTAAAATGCCAAAGTATTTAAAGAAAGATGGATTGTTTACCCTAATCTTCTCAACCAATGCCATTGCCATTAAAGATGGCTTCTTTCGTGTGGCTGTTTCCAATGCCTATAAGAAAATTCACCCAGAGTATCAAGATATTCTGATTCCTTTTCCTGCTCGATTAGAAGGGAAGAAATTGAAGGAAGTTCGCATTATTCC
>NZ_KE952790.1 GCF_000466385.1 Aneurinibacillus aneurinilyticus ATCC 12856 | reverse complement strand
GTGTCGGAGGTGTCGGAGGTGTCGGAAGTGTCGGTTTTTAACACCCGTTGCAAGAAAACAAGGCGTTCTCACTAGGAGAGCGCCTTTTCTTTCCCTTTCTTTTCCTCATCATAGATAACCCAAGCTAGATTTTTCACAACCTCAAGCTTTAATTCCTGTGCTCTTGTACGTGATACCCCGACCTCTTTTGCGATATCTTTCATCTTCTGGCCATCCATAATGCCCTCAAGGACAATCTGTTCTTTTTCAGATAGGTTGTTCTTTTCCGCAAACGCATCAACCCGCTTCACCTTGTTTTCAAAACGCTTTAATCGTCCATTTAGCCGCTCCCATGCTTTCAGGTTATTACGGGCTGCTCTAAACACAGGATCACTATTTCCACCCTTTGCCTTTGGTAATGTTGCTTCAATACCGTACTGGGCCGTTCCTGCTGCCAAACCATTAGTTGTATTTATTCCGGCTTGAATTTTTTCCTGTAATTTTTTGATTTGCTGCGTCATCCAGTAATACCCGTCTAATTCATCTTGGGCAACATGGAGCAATTCGAGTGCCGGTTCCAAGCTGGTAAAGGCTATTTGTCCATCATCATCTATCCACTGTTCTGTTTCTTCATCTTCCCATTGTTGGCACGAAGTAATTTGTCCGATGTGCATATCATGGATCCGACACTTCGCACTTTTCCCCCAGTGGGTACCAGGGCACTTACTGCATACAGATTCAATATATTGGTGATTTGGATTGATTGTGGTTTGCATAAAACCGCCTCCTGAGTATTTTTTGTTATGCTAGCGCTGATCTATCTCCGTTATCGCCTTGTTTGCTTCATCACTCCGCCTACACGCTTCCAAGTCGGATGATGCATCATCTGCTCTGTCTTTCTGAATTCACTTTCGTCCCTTTCATCTTTCCGTGGGTATACCATCTTGCCATCCAATATGTGTACACGCCTTGTCATTCGCCTTCCTAGCGTGATGGTGTATACGCCATCCTTTAACTTGTGATCGACGTCCTTTATAAGCTGTTCATTTATCCTTACTGCACCTTGATGTACCATTCGTCGTGCCTCCCCGTTCGTTGCACATATCCTTGAATGAGTTAAAACAGCAAGTATATTCATCCTTGTATCCCCCTTTTCAAATAAAAAGAGAACACCGCCTCTAATAAGCCTGTAGCAAGGCATATAACCTCGCTTGAGCTTAGTAAAAGTGGTGTCCTCCAATGTTTGGTCAGACGTATATTTTTATGGGTTATCGGATTCATTTTCTTGTGGTGGCTCAAAAAAGAAGGAATTCTTGCCGTACCCCAATTACAGTGAATTCTTGAAGTGATAATAAGTCGTTCGTCAAACTAACCACTCAGTAAGATAGTCCATTTTACATTCACCACAGTAATGCACATTCTGATTTTCGCTATGTTTATTGCGTTTAGCAGGTACAAAATCTTCATCACTAAACAATGCTCGTATATATGGTTGCTTTACTTCAATTGCTTCAATGTCTTCAGAATCAATAAATTTCTTACAATGGTCACAACAATAAGCCATCATTTCCACCAACTCCTTTTATGCTTTCTTATACAGTTCGAATTATTATGTTTTTGTCAATTATTCTACCACCGCCGATACCTGAAGCCTGTGAAGGCGCGCATTTCCGGTCCTTGTTCTTCTCTTAAGTCATCCCCGAACACTTGGCATCTACCGCCCCATGTCCGGCCTGTTGTCTCGCATTTGATTGTTGAGTCCTTTTTTATATTGGTAACTCGGACGGAATAAGCGACACGGCCATCATAAACAAAGTGCATCCGGCTACCTAGTTTCAATTCTTTCGGTATGCGCGATAGCGTCCAAACCTTTTGTAATTCCGGATCCTGTTTTATCTCTTCGACTTCTTTGGCAAAATTCTCATATTCGCTCTTAGGTACCGCTACAACAATATCCATTGCTACCTCTTTCTCCGGATTCTGCCTGGAATACGTAGTGTCTCTTTACTTACAATGTCTACGACTTCACCATCAACTATTACAAGCTCTACTGTTCCATAGAGAGGAGCTTTGACCTCATATGCAGCTATTCCCGTTGTTAAATAAAGCTTGTCCTTGCCTTCTGTATTTAAAGGGATTTTTGCCTCTTTTGCTTGTAGATTATTTGCGATTTCAAGTAGATCGGCCATCTGTATTCCCCCGCTCTGTGATATAATTAAAGTGTCTATATGAGCAGGTATTTTCCCCTCTTCGGTTGCCTCCGTTGAGGGGAATTTTTTTATTTGTAACTTTGTCCTTACTCCACCGTAATGTATAGTAGAGTTTCCCTGTTTAACCCTTACAGTTGGCGGACTGTGAGGGCTTTTTATGTTTAATTTCTCAAATGTAGGGAAATATATTTGTAGGTAATAGCAACATGATTGACTCCCTTTAGCGGCGCCCCCTTCTTTATGGAGGGGGGTATTTCTTTATTGCATTTCGAACAGTTCATTTCTCTCCACCCTCCCATCCAACGGCTTCTAATGCTGCAAGGCATATAGCAAGTGGCGCTTCCGCTTGAACCTGTATTTTTGCTGTTTCTGGCAAATATCCACGACATACCCATTTTCCAAAACTAGTAGGCATTAACCCAAGCTGATAGCGGTCTTGCATCTTCTCCAACACTTGCCAAGCATCTGTTATATTGGTCGAAGGTTTGAAGTTTGAATGCCGTGGAACGGGACCCAATTCGTGTTTTGTGTAGAACATTTCAAGAAACTCATCATATTCCCAACCGAAAACTTTATTTGCGACAAGAATATCTAATTCACGGCCTGCTTTCATTTCCCCTCATCCCTTCTTTTTGCTTTGTTGTGCTATATATCCGTACCAAACTTCCCCGACAATTTTCTGTGTTACGTCAGCAATATCATGTACCTTTTCGCCCCGTTCCAGCATATTTAGAACTGCTATAGCAATTATTTGTTGCTGTGAATCATCTTTCAAGGCAAGTTTCATTGCTCCTCATCCTTTCTAAAAATCAGGTTCATCAGACAGCTTCAGCTTGTCCCAAAACGGATCAATTTGCTTTTCGCTATCAGCGATCACCTCAATGTATCCTTTTCCATCACAGGCCGGACACTCATGTCCTCCTGTACGTCCTTCTCCATTGCATAAGCTGCATGTCTGTCTCTTGATGTTCACTATTTGTCACGCTCCACAATATATATTTCAATCGCTTCAAACCAGTTGATAAAGCGCCCGGTTTCTCTTCTTACTCGGTTATATACATCCCATATCTCTTCATCCCAACGTTCCGCATCTTTTTTGGTCCATTTGAGGCCCATCTCTTTTAATTCTCTTGGGGAATAGATTTTATCAGGTACTTGTTCTGAAATAGTTTGCTGCGCTAACTGGAATATATCCATTTGTTCTACTTGTTCACGCTCAGTTACTTGCATGAGCATTCACCGCTTTCTTATCTTTCCATTTCACTTCTTCTCCCATGGCCTTATGTCGCTTGATATGGCATTCTTGGCAGAGTATGACGAGATTATCTACATAGTTGCTACCGCCATCGATGCGAGGGACAATATGATGAGCATGTAAACTTTGATTAAACTTTTTTATGTGCTCTAGGTTTGTCATTCCGCAATCCTGACAGGTTTTCTTATCACGCTCTAGCGCCTTCTTCCTTTGCCGTTGGAAGTCTTCAGGCCAGTAGATAACGTCTAACCATTCGTCGCGGTGTTCTTGGCAGCAGAAACGTTTCCGTTTGTCGTTCAGCTCTACACCACACCACCGGCAGTTGAGAAAGGTATCCTCATCACGCATACGCTCTTTCGGAAGCGGATAGGTTATATTGTTGCCTCTCTTCTCAATGAATGAGGAGCCGCCTTTTCTTTTCATCCTTTGTTCCCCTTCCCATATGTTCTATATTTCATCCGTTCATAATCTTGTGTTATATTCTTTAGTGAGCCTTGGGGTGGGACCAAGGCTCGGGTTTATTTATAACGTTTCTTTAACTTGGCCGGTCTTTGACCGGCTCTTTTTTATGCTGCCAAACGTGGACGCCAAGCCTGTACATATTTCATCGCTTCTTCAAAATCGCATCGGCGTATATCCCGGTAACTGGCGACAGCAAAGCAATCTTTGATGGAACGGTGGATCTGGCTGTATAGCTTCCTCTTTACTTTTACAAGGTCAGGAGTAATATAATTCTGTTCATCGAATCCTAGTTGTTGAAATTCGGCCCGATCAGCTAAATCAAGTACCCGACGATTGATTGCTTTTTGTAGTGCATACTGCTCATGATGCTGTAGGGTGATTTGTTCTTCTACCTTACGGGTTACTTCTGTAAGTCTCTGCTCTACTGATTCAAGCCGTTCCTCATGTTCAAGTGCTGATTTTAGGAGCTCCATGCGTACCTGACGCTCATCGAGAGGAATGACATTGTTCTTTACTTCTTTGGCCAGCCTTTCCATTTCAATGAAGTATTTGCGTACTTGTCGCCCTCGTTCATTGTTTTCTACCATTGATATTTCTTTGGCTGTATCCATAGTGAGAAGATATTCAACAGAAGGGCGGCCACCCTGACTTTTTCCCGGAATTGTGAAAAAGTCCTCACCAGCTTCGAATCCGTACTTTTCAATGCGTCGCTGAATCCATTGAGAAAACTTATCCTCTACTCCAAGGAATCCATGAAGCTCACGGCCATTGATTAATCGTTGGTTATCTTCAGTTGCGTACACTGGGATTAGCTCGTTTGCAATTACGCGAAGGTTACTCACTGTATCCTCTCCTTTTTTGTTTAAATGCTGAAGTGCGAATTAATTTAGTGCTAGGAAATGCTCCATTTTACTCTCGTACAGACAAACCTCAACCTCATTGCCATCCTCTAAACGAAATATTAAATCGTAATGCGGTTCTGGGTCCCTCGGTAGATACATCCCCATTGATTCGACTACACCATTAGTGCCTTTTTTAATAACTAAAGTGTCAATTATTTCACCATCGTCATCATACTTATAAACCTCAAAATCTTCTTTTGCTTCAACGTTTTCAACATCTTCGAACTTAAATCCAACCATTATTTCTCCTCCGTTAGTGAGCAAATGACTTTTCGCGATATGAATTACGAAATATAAATGTTTACTACTATCGCTCTTATTACTCTTGTGGCTGTTTATGTTCATAGATTTTTACAAGTTTATTGACTTCATCATTTACATAGCCGATTTGCGCGATGTTATCAGGAAACGAATAGTGATCTTCTTTGAAAAATTCAATGAGCTTACCGATAATTTCCCTATCAAAATCATTAGGAAGATAAATAGTCAAACCGTCGCAATAAGCATCTGGGATAAGTGATAAAATATCGTCATAGGGCATATTGTTCACTGTCCGGCCGTATTCAAATTGGTGAAAAATCAGTATCCTATGTTTTGTTTTTATTGGCGTTCTCCCAGTCAGATATTTACCGGTGTATTTGAGTCTAACTCGCATGTGGATTTCCCCTTCGCTTTTTAGCACTACGATAACAAAAATCTTGGTTTTCGCAATAAAGCCGTATTACGCTTCTAATTTACTCATGATAGATTCATACAAATGAATATCCTCATCTGCTACATTCGCCCCATCCTGGAATGTGTCACGTAAAACAAGTGCGAGCCACTTCTTTTCTTCTGTCGCTAGCATAGTTTCATTCCTCCTTTTCGTAATAATGCTGAATTACGCACTTTTTTTATGGTTCTTTTGAAAATATCGCGTATATAAGTCCATGTTAATTCCCGACCATTCTTCGAATTCTTTATCCCATTTTTTATAGTACCTAAGTATTTCTGTAGTTAAATCAAACTTGCTCCAATCTTGGTCGTACCACCATGAACCAAACTCATTGATGTATTTTCTTTCAACGAAATTTGCAAGTGTCTTATCGATAATGCGAAAGTACACAGGCTTTAGCTTTGTGAAATCCCCGTTGTTTATCTGCTTGGCTACTATCTTAAAAACCTTTTTAAGCTGACGTTTTTTCATTCTGCCCCTTCCTTTCTGTACCGTTTTCTATCGTTGCAACCGTTCTACAATTTGGATGCGTTTTTTGCAACCGAACGCATCTTGCGCTATACAGCTTGTCCGAATACCTTACTGCCATGCATCTCAATTTTCTTTTTCTCAGCCTGATCAATCACCAATATGGCTACTTCATTTACATGACGACCAAGCGATTTAGATATGTTTATCAGGGATTCCCCTACTTCCCACATCTCCCTGAACCGTTTGACTTCATCTCTTCCCCAGCAGAAGTCATAATCTTCGCAAGCCATATAGATGTGTTTTCTTTCTTTTTGCATGTAAGCTTCGCCTGGTTTCTTTTCACGTTTATTCAGTTGCCTTCCCCTCCCTCTTCCGCTTACACCCATGCCCTACACCTTC
>NZ_KE952789.1 GCF_000466385.1 Aneurinibacillus aneurinilyticus ATCC 12856 | reverse complement strand
CTTCCACCTTATGGATAATCAACAGGCGTGTTTTACAATGTTAGATTTGTGTAAGGATAATTTGTCACACGTTTTCAAAGCCGCTTTTCAGTTACTTTGCACGGGGCTTTTCGAATATATGATAAATAATAGCGATAAATCCACCGTAAAATATGATAGTAAAGGCGATAGTAAACCATGAAAAATCTGTATCCACGAAAACTCCGATACACATGAAAAAGGATGCGGCAATGAAAACAATCCCCAGTCCTCTCTGCCTCTCGCGATAGTGTATAATTCCGTTTAGAAGCGCTCCCAGACCTAGCGAAAGCAACGCCCATTCGGATAAACGCAAGTAGCCATATGTTTTCATCATAAGGTGAGGAGAATCGGCTGCGTTTTGTATGGAAAGGAGAAGTGGAGCCAGTAATAAAAAGAACCCCGGAATAAAATACCGCACTTTCAGTTTTTTCATTTTCAGCCACCTTTCTTATTATAAATATGCTTTAATAAATTGATATTCTATTATGGTAGGAAATAAGATTATACAGGAAAAATATACCATATTCTTTTGTGTGTTGGGATTATTATACATTAAAATTCTGGATTTATGTTGAAAGTAAAAAATGATAGAAAGAGAGTTGTGGGAAATGATGTTACCGATTCCTACCCATTTAAAGACATTACTCCATCCGCAAGGGGAGGACAATCATGAGTTTTATGTTGCAGGAAACATCATTTGTTCCTGTGGGGAAGAGCATTTTGAAATTTATTATGTTGGGGATGTAATTAATAATATTGTAGTGGTTTGTACGCATGCAGGTTACCATTACTTAACAATTGCTGTGAAATGTAGCAAATGTGGAAAGCTTCATTTAATATTTGACGAGAACCAACATGGTTGGAACGGCTTTGTATGTAGAGAAACAGACGTACCTGTGTATGAGCCTTTTCAATTATGGAGATGTCCGAAATGCGAGGGAAATATCCATAAACTTTCCGTTCATTTGCATTCTGAAGGTAAAAATGATTTTATTGAGGAAATCGGTTTTGAAACAGAAGGAGAGGGCGTGGTTACAGAAGAAGATTGGGTAAATGGATTTAGCTGGATTACCATTTCGACACAATGTACCCATTGCCAATTTGAAGATCCTAAATGGATTGATTATGAAACGATGTAAGTAAACGTGGGATAAAGCGTCCTTATTTTTTTCTGAATCTTCTCCTTCTAACCACGCTATCTTGTCAAAATATTAAGTGTAATATCATACCTGTTGATTATCCATAAGGTGGAAGAAA
>NZ_KE952788.1:1458-23424 GCF_000466385.1 Aneurinibacillus aneurinilyticus ATCC 12856 | reverse complement strand
CACCTTATGGATAATCAACAGGCGTGATATAATAAAAAAGAGCGGCAGCACCGCTCCTTCTCTACAATCCATATTTTTTTAATTTTCTATACAATGTACTGCGTGGAATATGAAGCAAGCGGCCTGCCAGCTTAACATTTCCGCCCGTCTTGTGTAACGCCTGCATAATCTCCTGCCTCTCGATTTCCTCTCTGTATGTTAATCCGACGACTGGGGATGATTCCGTATTAATAACCGGTGCAAATTCAATTTCTTCGGGAATTATGAGGTGCGTCTGATCCGGTACCCCTCCTCCGGCCCGGATGCGTATTCTTTCGAGCACATTGAACAGCTGTCGAATATTTCCTGGCCATTCGTATGATGCAAGCCGCTCTATCATAGCTGAAGGAAACTCAACATCCCAGGCGGCTTTCTCACAAAAATGACGAATTAATTCAGGAATATCCTCCCGTCGTTCCCTAAGCGGAGGAATATAGAGCGGAAATACGTACAACCGATAAAACAGGTCCTCACGAAATACGCCGTCCCGTACCATCTGCCGTAAATCTCGATGTGTAGCTGTAATAACACGTATATCAAGGGAAACGGCTTTGTCTGATCCTACAGGGACAACTTCACGCTCCTGCAGTACCCGCAGCAACGCAACCTGCATTGCCGGAGGAATTTCCCCGATTTCATCAAGAAACAGCGTTCCACCATTCGCCTGTTCTAACCTGCCTTTGCGGCCATTTCTCCGGGCGCCAGTAAACGCACCGTCTACATAACCAAACAGTTCACTTTCCATCAAATCCGGTGCAATGGCACCGCAGTTGACAGCAACGAACGGCCCAGCATGGCGTAGGCTGCTCTCATGCAGCGCACGGGCAATAACCTCTTTACCTGTACCGCTCTCGCCTGCAATATGCACATTGCTCTCCGTTTTTGCAACCTGCTCTGCTTCCTGTAGCATTAATTGGAACCGCCTACTTTTCCCGGCGACTCCTGCAAATTGTAAAGAACTAGTCTTTTCGCATGCAAATACAGGTTTCCTGGGCGCTTCCGAAAGCGATAAGCAAAATCCAAGTAATCGGTTTCCATACATAGAATAAATAGGTATGCGCGTTCGCTCGGTATAATCGTTCTCTTTTAGCAAATCAGCAGCTTCTTTTCCTGTGCAGAATGCATCTCTCCTCCTAATCTGGGGACTTGCTGCGACGATGATGTCATTCCGGTCGCAAATGAGTACCAGCTGCGACAAAGAAAGGGAATCGTACGCAAACTGCATTAATTCCAGGCGGTTTTGCTGCTCCCGCATGCGCCACTCCTGTTCAATAACATAAGCGGTAGACACTACCGCACCTAATGTATGAGGATGAGCCTTGGCAGCTGGTCCGGAGATATCAAGCACACCGAGCATTCTGCCTTTTTCATCGTAAATCGGTGCAGCCGAACATGTCCAGTTATGCGAAACAATGGAAAAATGTTCGGTTCCCGTAAGTGCAATGGCCTCTCCGGTACGGAGTGCTGTGCCAATCGCATTCGTTCCCACCTCTTCCTCCGTCCATTTTACACCTTCAACAAAGTTAATGGTTTTGGCAAAATGCCTGGCCTCATCGTCTCCATACAGCGCGAGGACATATCCGTCCGGATCGATAAGAAGCACGATTGAACCCGAACCGCGGATAGAGGCATATAATTTATCCACATAGGGAAGGGCAACATCCAATAAATCGCCACTATCCTGCTTGCGCTTGGCAAATAAATCCGGCTCAAGAATATGGCTTGCTTTTTCGAGATACGGATTCACTCCGGCCCGCTGACACAGTTCCCAGGATTCTGAAATACGCGCATGCAGGCGAGACGCGTCCAATACCCCTTCCTGCACAAACTTTTCCCACTGACGCTGCGATACTATTTCCGTTATCAATTCACAGCACCATCCTTTGTGAATAATCATCTTCTTTTATGTTATCTGAAATTTCTGTTACATTCAACTTTCGATTTATTTATCTCTCAATAGGTACGTTCATGATTTACGCATTAACTGCCTAGCCTTCGTATATCATCTTACGCGTTATGCCATCTGATAAACTCATTTCCCAGACTCGTTACATACAGGCAGCCACCTACTAGTCATACATTTCATTAATATATCTTTCTTGTTTCATATATTCCCTTACGCACGCTTCGGGCTATCCTGCTTTCTCCTCCTTCCCTTGTACAACCATGCCTTAACACAAAAAAAGCGAGGAATCCCTCGCTTTTCGATTCAAATCAGATCGTCATATTCTCATAAATGACCGATAATCCCATGCCCCCGGCCATACACAGCGTTACCATGCCATATTTCACGCCTTCTCTAAGCATTTCGTTCATTAATGTCACCGTAAGCTTGGCTCCAGTTGCGCCGACAGGATGCCCAAGCGCAATTGCTCCTCCGTTCACATTTACAATCTCTGGATTCAGTTCCAGCTCTTTTATTACAGCTAACGCCTGAGCCGCGAATGCCTCATTTAACTCGATCCGTCCAATATCAGAAAGTGCCAATCCTGCTTTAGCTAACGCTTTCCGGGTAGCCGGAACCGGCCCTATTCCCATCACATTCGGCTCGACTCCGGCACTGGCGAATGCTTTTACTTTCAGAAGCGGAGCAAGCCCTGTTTCTTCCGCTTTCTCACGCGACATCAGCAGCACTGCCGCTGCGCCGTCATTCATTGGGCAAGCATTCCCTGCCGTAATCGTCCCGTCCTTTTTAAACACCGGTCGAAGCCCTGCCAAACTATCCAGATGAATATCAGCACGCACGGATTCGTCAGCCGTAAACCATTTTGTTTCTTTGCGCTTCGTCACTTTAACAGGTACAAGCTCGTCTACGAAGCGTCCTTGTTCAATTGCCCTCAGCGCTTTCACATGACTTCCGTAGGCGAATTCATCCTGCTCTTCACGGGAAATACCATATTGCTCGGCCAGACGTTCGGCTGTCATGCCCATGTGCTCCTGTTCGATAGAGCATGTCAAACCATCAGCCAGCAAGGCATCCTCCATCACAACATTACCGAATTTTCCGCCCCAGCGGTTTTTCACTATATAAGGAACACCGCTCATGCTTTCAACGCCGCCCGCAATTACGACATCTTCCTGTCCCGCCGCAACTGTCAGCGCCGCAGTAGTAATCGCTTTTAATCCAGAACCGCATGCTTTTATGACGATATGGGCCGGAACGTCACGCGGAAATCCGGCGCGTTGGGAAGCGATGCGTGCGGAATTCAAACCGCCACCATGTACATATCCATGACCAAACACAACCTCATTTACCTCGGCTTTCGTAAGCGAGGTTTTCGCCATTAATCCTTCGAGTACCTGTACGCCCAATTCTGCCGCTGGAACATCACGCAGTGATTTGCCGAATGCGCCAACCGGGGTACGCGCGCCTGCCACGATAACTGTCTCTTTCATTATTCTTCTCCCCTCATTCTTTCAATTTCATCCGTGTTCTCTCTTTCATCATAAAGAATACAGCAAGTAAACTCATTCGCCTCCAAAGCAAAAAATTAAGCGAATTTTTATACATTATGTATAAATAGTCGTCTATCTTTACACGATTGTTCCGGTGTGCACAGATGAATGTATACAACAATAAACTGGTAGAAACACTCATAGCGAGATGAACTGGGAATTAGCCGTAAACAGGCATTTCTTTCTTTATAGCAATTTTTAGGAAGGTGATTTTTTGGCATACTCCATCCATGTCTCCTTATCCGCTCATACCCTGACACTAAAGCAAAATGGTCAAGTCATACATGTCTATCCTATCGCCGTTGGTAAAATGCTAACCAGTACACCGAGCGGTACATTCTCTATCATCAACAAGGCCCCCAATCCAGGCGGGCCATTCGGTTCCATGTGGCTTGGTCTATCTAAGCCGCATTATGGTATTCATGGCACAAATAACCCCGCCTCTATCGGCAAGAACGTATCCCACGGCTGCATTCGCATGTACAACCGAGACGTAAACGAACTGGCTCGCCTGGTTCCCATCGGCACGCCCGTTTATATTCGTCCATAACCGTCAATGCTGCTAGGTTTCAAGTTTAACCTAATAGGGAAAGGAAAATCCGATACAAGCATCTGTAAGAAAGCAAAGAATAAACACAAAAAAGGCATTCTTCCTTTGGGAGATGAATGCCTTTTTCTTTTTTAGCTTTTTATTTCTATTTGTATATTTCCCGCATGACATGACCAAGCTCCGGAATAATAAGCTTGGTCATCGCCAGGCGCACCGCTCCAGACGAGCCAGGTGTCGAAAAAATCGCCCTATCCCGGTATACACCTGCAATCGCACGGCTCAAAATCGCGGCTGAACCGATATCTTCCGTATAACTCAACATGCGAAAAATCTCGCCAAAACCCGGCAGCTCTTTATCCAACAGAGAAGCGACTACCTCATATGTAACATCTCGCCTTGCGATACCTGTTCCTCCATTGAGAAGAATAGCCTGTACCTTCGGGTCATCTGCACCTTCCTCAATCGCCTGGGCGATTGCCTCCTTCTCATCTTTCACGATGGCATACCGCTCGATTACGTGTCCTGCCTCCGTAAGAAACTGTTGCATTAGCTGCCCACTTTTGTCCGTTTCGGGCGTGCGTGTATCACTTATTGTAATAACCATGCAGCCTACTTGCTTTGGTGCTTCCTTTTTGTGTTCTGTGACTGACATTGTTTTTCCTACTTCCAACCACGTTATCATGTCAAAATATCAAGTGTAATTTATATAACGTCCACTTGTAAAAAAAGCAGGTAATCTAACATCATTCATGGTAGAATGGCTCATAGATTGCATGCAAAGAGGGATACCGATGAAATATGATATTACGCCCGGCTTTTATCTTACATTGCCTGAAAAGTGTGGAGTGTATCTATACCGTGATAAAGACGAGCATATCCTTTATATAGGCAAAGCCAAAAATTTAAAAAAACGGATTTCTACGTATTTTTACAACAATAAGCAGCATACATCAAAAACTAAACGGATGATCCATGCAGCCTGTTCCGTCGAACTGCGTTTTACGGCTTCCGAACTCGAAGCGCTACTTCTCGAAGCCCGGCTAATCCGGCATTATCTTCCACTGTACAACCGGGCACTTCGCAATTATAAAGCTTATCCTTTCATTGTGCTACGGACCGATCAGCTGTACCCGTACCTCGAAATATCACGGGACACGGTCATTCCAGGCGCACTGTACTTCGGACCATACCGCAAAGTACATTGGCTCTATCCAGCCGTCGATGCATTAAACAGTTGGCTGAAGCTTCGACGCTGCGAAGGAGCTCTTCCTTCCCAGTCCTGTCTGTATGCCGACATGAGGCAGTGTATCGCACCGTGCATTCATTCTTCCAGTTACACACGCTACAACGCAAACGTACAAAAGGCAATCAAAGTACTTGAATGCAATCCAGATATGCGAGCTGAGCTAGAAAGAAGACGGGATGAGAGCGCAGCGGAACTCCGCTTTGAAGATGCCCAGCAATGGCAAAAACTCATTAACCTGGCTCAATACAATGGACAAATCAAGCGCTCTGTCGCTCGCCATCATGCCCTAGTCATATCCGCCGATCCGGAAATCGGCTATATCGGCCTTGTCATTGTCCATGGTCGGCTTATCGCTACCTTGAAAGAAGAACATATGGTAAATACGCATGCTATGCTTCAGCAAGCCTATACACTATATGAACAGGTGAAGGGTACCTTGCATGCCCCAACCATCGAAGAGGTGGATGAGATGCTAATTATTGCTTCCTGGCTGGAATATCATACAGACAAGCTCACAGTATATCCGCTTGACACTTCGGTTTCAGTATAATAAGAAAAACTCGCGAACGGTACTAGGAGTTAAACTTTCCTTAACGAAAATGAAGGCAGCCTTCGCATGTGGCTGCCCTCGATTTATTTTTGCAGTGCTTCCGCTACCTGAACAGCGCGTTCCAAGAATGCTTCGATTTCTTCACGCGTCTTCCCTGCCCGACTAACGAAGCGAATGAGCTCCTGCCCTTGTCGGAACGCAACAAAGCTAGGAATACCGAAAATATTCAACTGCTCACCCAGCCCAGGTAACGTATCCCGGTTCACGCTAATAAACGCAAGCTTATCCTTATATGCTTCCTCCACCTCTGGCATAAACGGATCAATACGGTGGCAGTCAGGGCACCAGTCGGTATAGAACTTTGCGATGATCAGCGTATCCGACTGAACCGCCTCTTGAAATTGTTCAACTGTCTGTATTTCCTTCATTGTGCTTCCCCCTTTCCTTCTTAATCTTACCTGTTTTACATAAAAAATAACACCGTATAACTCTTAAATAAAGCTCATAACCATATAACGAATAACTAGAGCATAGTACGGAATTTGCATAATGCGCTAAATCTAGAAGGGGGAATCTGCATGTCAAATCTGTTTGTTGATCGTTCACTGGAAGAGGTTCAGTTCTGGGGCTGCATTATGAAAGAGCATGCACTTTTTCTCCGCCTCGGATTCACAGTGGACCAGTCGAAGCTTATCCAGGAAGCCAGCCATTTTCACACCTTGTTCGAAAGCATCGAAGAAAGAGCTGCGTCCTTTACGGACAATGCGGAGCGTGAACATATTGTCCGCCTCAACATGGAAACATATCAAGCAACCTCACATCTCTGGGCGTTTAAACGTAAAGTGCTGGAGCTTATCCTCTCCTGTAAAATCATTACGAACAATTATCCGCTGTTCGTCGATCATGCAAGCCGTGAAGCAGCCTATTTCATGAATCGGCTCGAACAGCTTAACAAGGGAATTCTCGAACCGCTGCCAGATGCCGTTATCAATGAAAATGTATTTTTCCTTCGCCTCATGTCCGATCACGCCAAGTTCATCAGCCATTTGTTAGATCCATCAGAACGCAATTTGATCACTGAAGCAGCAGATTTTAGCTATCAGCTTGATCAGCTACTGTTTCAGGCAGTAGATTTGGAAGCGATGCGTCCGGCATCGCAGACGAGTCAAGTACTGCGCCGTTTGATTGAAGAAAGCCGTCTCATGGTGCAATCCCTGCATGATTTTAAGCGCACAATTAAAGAGATGATAGAGGAATGCCGTCTTCGTAGTGTGATTCATCCACTATTAGCTGATCATATGCTGCGCGAAGCCCACCGTTTTCTTGATTTGTTAGATCGATTTGAGGCAAGCCTCACTGCCGGACCGAACGATTGAACTAAATTACTTCCCTTTGCTTTAAACCCTGAATTGCATTCGCATCATAACCGACTTCGCGAAGTATCGCTTCCGTATCTGCTCCCCGCGCCGGTGGGAACGTCTGAGACGCAAGCATGGCTTCGTTAAGCAACGGATTCTTCACCTGAGTGACGGTCGGATATGCATCCCAATGTGCAAACATGCCACGCGCTTGCAGATGCATATCCTGCAAAGCTTCTTCAATCGACAGTACAGGCGTTAGGCATACATCTTCTTGTGCAAACGTGTCCATAATTTCTGCAGCAGACCGTTTCTTAAAATAGGCCGCTACTTCTTCCTTTATTTGCGTTTGCTTATCAAGTGACCAATAATCCGGCATATAGTTATTCAATTCCGCTACTTCACAGAATCGGCACCAAAACTTTGCTTCCAGCGCACCAAGTGCCATCCATTTGCCGTCGCTGGTCTCATATGCGTTATAGCATGCCAAAGCGCCGGTTAGCGGATTGAAGGTCGCCTTATCCGTCTCTTGAGCTGCCAGATAATAGCTTAGCGCCGGAATCATAAACGGAAGCACACCATCTGTCATAGAAACATCCAAATATGCCCCTTCCCCCGTTCGTTCCCGTTTAATAACAGCGAGCAGGATACCGCTCACCGCATGCAAGGTACCTGCACCAATATCAGCGATTTGCACCGGGGGAAGAAAAGCTCTAGGATGCCCTCCCGCATAAATCGCTTCATGAAGCAGCCCCGTAAAGCCGATATAATTCAGATCGTGACCGGCTTTTTCTGCATACGGCCCACTCTGTCCATATCCAGTAACCGAGCAGTAGATTAAACGTGGATTGATATGACGAATAGCTTCATAGTCCAGCCCGAGTCTATGCATAACGCCCGGTCTAAATCCTTCTACAAGAATATCCGCTTCGCGTGCAAGTCTACGAAATACTTCTTTTCCTTCTTCCTGTTGCAGATTCAGTGTGATGCTCCTCTTGCCTCGATTAAGTAGTTGGTACAGCGCTCCTGCACCTGCGAGCATCGGTTCCATTTCCCGGGCATAGTCACCCAGCATAGGATCTTCGATTTTAATAATCTCTGCTCCATAATCCGCCAGGTACATTGTACACAGCGGTCCCGGCAGCAATCGAGTTACGTCGAGTACTCTCATTCCTTGCAACGTCTGGTGCATATCATCCCTACTTTCTGCTTGATTTTACCTATAAAAAAAATAGCACACTACGGTGCTATTTAACATCACTTTTCTTATAGTCAATTGCTAACCCAAAGTTCAATAGGCTCTAAACGCGATACATGTTCCCCTGCCGCCGGATTCTGCTTCAGCACTGTTCCTTTCTTACGAATCGAGGATTCCAGATAATATTTGTAATGGAGTCCAGCCTGATCCAACTTTTGTCCAGCCTCCTCAAGGGATAATCCTTTTACATCCGGCACTTCCACACCTGCCTTATTCTCTGTTTTCGGCGGTTCTGCAGCAGTGTCAGGCTTTACCGCCTCAACCGACTTAGCAGAACTTGGATTATCGTTTTGCATGAAAGCGAACGCCGTTATACATACGATCGCCAGCAAGGCTACAGCTGTGAATCGTTTCATCGGAAACTTAGTGAACCATTTCTTCTTCGTTCCCGGATTTTTCATGCTACCGTTCCGTCTAGGCTGCTCCGTTTTTTCCAGTTGCGTTTCTTCCCGTTCTTCAAATGAAACAGACGAACGAACCCCAGCCTGCATTTTCTTAATGTATTGATATAAAGATGTAATATCTTCGAGCGTCTGTGCAAGCATCCGCTCATATTGTTCAGTGCTTCGCTTCTCCTCGCGCCGCCAAATGGCCCGCAGCGACTTACGAATAACGAACGGATCACCTGTATAAGAGAGCGCCATTTCTTCAATAACTTGACTGATCGGAAGTTCAATCTCAATTGCACCGAACATCAAGTGATGCATAAGCCGAAACATATCGCTAATTTCATGTCCAACTGCTGCTTCACTTACTTCCCATGTATTAACTACCTTTATCTCACCAGCCTCTGTCAGCCACAGATTATATTTAGTAAGCATCAGACCGCGCCCTATCGTCCGGTCTGCTTCCTGCAAAATCTGAATAAACTCTCGAGCCATACCCAGCGCTTCTTTTAACGAAAGCTTGCGGGCATTCGGTGCTGAATCCAGTAACAAGCCGGGTATATACTCTAGTACGGCGAATCCTTTGTCCACCGTCTCACCACGATCAAGAATCTGCAAGGTGGAAGAACCGTGCATGATACGCTCTGTCTGTGCTGCCTTACGCGGAAAGATGCACAGCAGGATATCCCGCCGTAGAATACTATCATGTCCACGGTACAGTTCTCCTGCTTCGCCCGTATACAATAATGTATCCGGTACGTAGCGCTCATACAACCCTTTTTTCATATTCACTCAAACCCCTTATCTCGTTTTTCATTACATCTCTTTAGTTTGTAATGCCTCCGCTGAGAATGAAAAACCTGCGGACATTCTCCGCATCACCATATACCCTTACAATGTCCCCGGGCTGTATAATTGTACTCCCCGTGGGATATTTGATAATATGGCCATCTCTTCTTATACTCATGATTTTTACATCTTGTTGCGCTAAATTCAACTCTTTTAGCGGAATATTTACAATACCAATATGCGCTTCTGTTACGTGAAACTGGCGCATCACATCGCTGCCACCTTGGTGAAAAACGCCTTCACTGAATGAATTCCGCCTGTGATATTTCTCAAATCGGCGGTTTACAGCCTTAACCAGCAGACGATGCACTGCAGGAATACGCAATAGAAACAGAACGAAAATTAGTACACCAAGTCCCATGCCTAAGTCTGAAAAATACATCGTACTCCCCACAAAAAAACTAATAACAAACGACAAGATGACCGCAAACGAAATAGTACCAAAAATAATGAGAAACGAAGCAATGAGCCGCCGAAACGGATGAGCAGTAATCAACTCCGATTCGGTAGTCGTGTAGCCGGTTCCCGTCAGCAAAGAAATGGCCTGGAACATCGCTATTTCCCGGCGAAGACCTGTAGCTTGCAGAAGCATGGTAGAGATTTCGATAATAAGTAAAATGAGAATAATATAAAGGATAAAAAAAACGGCGCTCAACCGGCATCCTCCTAAGCCTGTACACTCTTCTGTTCTTTATTAATATTATGGAAAATTTCATTTCTCATGCATATAAATTTTAACTTTGTTTTTGCAAAGACGCAAAGCATAAAAAAACTCCCCTGCTACATACAGGGGAGTTTTTTATGCTTTGCTTAGTTGCTCTCTACAGGACGGCCAAGGTTTTTAAGATAGTCTTTCGCTTGTTCTTTGTTAAACTGGCCCTCCCACTTAGACATAACAATTGCTGCTACACTATTGCCTACTACGTTAACTACTGTACGTGCCATATCAAGTAGACGGTCAATACCGGCAATGAATGCAAGACCTTCTATCGGAATACCAACGGAACCAAGCGTTGCCAAAAGTACAACGAACGACACGCCAGGTACACCTGCGATTCCCTTAGATGTCAGCATCAAAACAAGCATAAATGTAATTTGTTGTCCGATTGACAGGTTAATACCATACATTTGTGCAATGAAAATACCTGCTAATGCTTGATACAGCGTACTTCCATCCAGATTAAAGGAGTATCCGGTAGGAACAACAAATGATACAATCGCTTTTGGACAGCCCATTTTTTCAAGTTTTTCCATAATACGCGGAAGTACTGTTTCACTACTTGATGTAGAATACGCAAGCAATAATTCTTCTTTCAATGTTGCTACCAGGCGGAAGATATTCACACCCGCCCATTTCGAAATCAATCCAAGAACGACTACAATGAAGAAAATCATTGTCAAATATACAAGAATCATCAGCTTACCAAGCGGAATCAACGAAGAGAGACCGAACTTGGATACTGTTACTCCAATCAAAGCAAATACACCAAATGGAGCGAATTTCATAATCATATTTGTTAATTTGAACATCGTATCTGCTACGAGCTCAAAGAAATGAAGGAGCGGTTTGCCCCGTTCCCCGATTTGACCCAAAGCAAGACCGAACATAACCGCAAAGAAAATAATTGCCAGGTTGTCCCCTTTGGCCATGGATTGAACAATATTTGTAGGAACAATATTAACCAATGTATCTGCAAATCCGTGTGCCTGCGTCTCTTCTGTCGTATGCACGTATTTGCTAATATCTGTTTGTGAAAGTTGGGACATATCGATACCAACACCAGGCTGGAATACGTTCGCTACCAACAAACCGATAATGATTGCAACCGTTGTTACAATTTCAAAATAAATAATGGTCTTTCCACCAAGTCGACCCAGACTTTTTCCTCCGCCAACGCCAGCTACCCCTACAATAAGAGTAGAAAGAATAATCGGTACGACGATCATTTTAATTAAATGCAGGAAGATCTGACCAATCGGATCGAGAATTTCCGCCACCTTCGGATTTCCGTAGAAAATTGCCCCCACGGCGATACCGAGAATCAGACCAATAAGAATCTGCCATACAAGTCCGAACTTCTTCATCTTGTCACCGCTTTCATTCTGTTTTTAACGTTTACGTTAATCATTTATAAATTAAGTGTAAAACCGAACGACAGAATTCTACACAAAACTTCGTAAAGATACACAAAATAAAAAAATTCACCCGCAAAACGGGTGAATTTCATGGATATTTATCCTATCTATTCCTTTTGTGTAAATGATTGCATATAAAAGAAATCCTTCTATGATAATCCTATCGCATCCAGTTCATCAAATAAAGCTTTATACATGCTATTCACATAACTGTCAGGTTTGACACATCTACTTCATATGTGCCGGACGCGGCAATGTGCCTGTACGGTGATAGATATCAGCTAATTCGTCGATTTCTTTCTTCAGTTCTTCCACCAAATTCTCTTCGGGGATTTTACGGGCGATTTCGCCATGTTTAAATAACAGCCCCTCACCGCGCGCACCTGCGATGCCGATATCCGCCTCGCGCGCTTCTCCAGGTCCGTTTACCGCGCAGCCAAGCACAGCCACTTTAATTGGAGCTTTTATACTAGAAATATAATCTTCAATTTCGTTTGCTACGGAAATCAAATCAATCTCAATGCGGCCGCATGTTGGGCAAGAAATCAGCGTTGCTGCGTCGGACAGAAGGCCGAACGTTTTTAACAATTCGCGACCCACCTTAATCTCTTCTACCGGATCGGCGCTAAGCGAAACACGCATTGTCGAACCGATGCCCTGCGCCAGCAACGTACCGAGACCTGCTGCGCTTTTTACCGTACCGGCAAACAATGTGCCTGCCTCCGTAATCCCCAAATGTAATGGATAATTGAATGCGGCGGCCGCTTTTTGGTACGCCTCAATCGCCAGCGGTACATTGGAGGCCTTCAGCGATACAATAATATCGTGGAAATCAAGCTCTTCAAGAATGGCGATGTGATGCAGGGCGCTTTCTACCATCGCTTCTGCCGTCGGATATCCGTATTTCTCCAGCAAATGTTTCTCCAAAGAACCGGCATTCACTCCAATACGAATCGGCACACCGTTCGCTTTACATGCACGTACCACTTCCTCGACTTTTTCCCGTTTTCCAATATTGCCAGGATTAATCCGTACTTTATCAATTCCGTTTTCAATCGCTTTTAGCGCAAGCTTGTAGTCAAAATGAATATCGGAAACAAGCGGAATAGAAATGTTTTTCTTAATCTCTTTAATCGCTTCTGCTGCTTCCATATTGTTTACGGTCACGCGAACAACCTGACAACCCGCCTCCTCGAGTCGGTGAATCTGCTCCACCGTTGCTTTCACGTCTGCGGTTTTCGTAGTCGTCATACTCTGGACGATGACCTGGTCGCTGCCGCCTATTGTTAAATTCCCCACCCTTACAGGTCTGGTCTGTGTACGATGATACATCTCTCGTGCTCCTTTACAGGATAAAATTTGTTGCTCACCTTCCTTATCTTATCACAAATGTACAAGAGCGAGAATGTACTCTATGCTTCAAACAACCGGCTGATGTCTACGTTCCGCTCTTTCAGAATTTGTCGTAGTACCTGTTTATGCTGCTGCTCAGTGTATGTATTCATACCGAGAGTCAGCGCAGCCGACATTTCGATATCATATAAAATGTCTTCCAGCTCGTTTGTCGGCATCGCATTGTATCGTTCATATAAATTTTTTATATCGCTCATTCTACGTTTCATCCTCTCTTTTCTATATACATCTATATGCGCTGTTCACTACGAACGTTCGCTTGTATCGACAAGCGAAGACACTGCTTCATAAAGCGAACCAAAAACATAGTCCGGCTGCGGAGTCTTTCCCTTTATATTCTCTCTGCCGATATATACTGTTTTCAAACCGGCACGATGTCCAGCCTGAATGTCGGTGTAAAAATCTCCTACCATATAGCTTTGTTCTACATCAATGTGATGCCGCTTTGCTAAATCGAGCATCATGCCAGGCTCTGGCTTGCGACAAGCACAACCGGATTTTGGCTTGTGTGTACACGCTACAATTTCAGTGATCATCCCGCCCGCTTCAGCAATTTTTTTATCCATATGACTATGGATTTCATCAAGCGCTTTCTGCTCCATAAATCCAAGGCCTACGCCTCCCTGATTGGTTACAACAAACACTTTATATCCATGTTCATGAAGCGTGCGAATTGCATCCACTGCTCCGGAGATAAAAGCGAATTGACCCACATGATTAATCGGATGCGGATTCTCATTAATTACGCCATCCCGATCCAAAAAGAAGGCTTTTGACATACGATCCCTCATTTCGTGTATCCTGCATAAAAGCTCACTTTAGACTTAAAAACTACAAAAAATTCACAATCATTATGTTAGCATACCTTTACTTTCCTTTTATTGTGCTATAATAAACCTGACAGCAGGGCTCGGCATATGACAAACCATTGGGAAAGGGGCGTTTTGCCATGGAAAACCCGTACATTTGTAAATGCGGAATGTATACGTATCACTGCGAATGTTTACCTGCGACGCATTCTCCTTATTACGACGATTTGCTTCATCGCCTGAAACATGAACAAGAAGAGGCCATTGTTGGTGAAGAAGATGTCTCTGCTATCCTTCGTCTTATGCCAAAAAGCAAAGAAGCCTGTCTCGTGCTATCCCCTGTACAAAATGGTTTTTACTCTGTACGGGTAGCGTACGACACCGTATCACACCAAAAATAAAATTTCCATCCACAAAATCTTAGCGGCAATTATCACTCGCATAGAGCAGGTAAAGCAGTATTCTTACTGCCCGTTGGATCAGAATAAATCAATCCCAGACCCGGTTATGTGCCGGGTTCTTTTTTATTGTTTCGCTTTCTTTGCCCCTCTATCCTCTCTATAAAGCGAATATATTTTTCTCCTTAAAAAATGGAGCTCAACTCCGCCTCCAGCTGCTGCAATAATAAAAATATTGCTAAGCGTCAAATATATGTTAACCTTGCCCCCTCTGTACATTGAATGAATAAACTTCTACATAAAGCGACAAACTTTGAGCATACATTCTTTCGAACTATCCAATCAAAGTGTTCAAATAAGTATCATGAGTATTAATATTAACATAGAAAAATATAGTAGATAAAAACAAGTAATTTTTTTATCTTTATCACTTCCAAAAAAGAAGTTACTTTGATATTATTATAATCAGTTGTAAAGAATACATCTTGAAAGAGAGGCTTGTAAGACATGTCACAAACTACTGAACAAAACCTACAAACAGCGGAAGAAGTAATGCGTGCCCGTCACGCAGTAAAAGAATACATACCAAATCATTCAATTCCCCAATCGGAATTGAACGAAATCCTGGAGTTAGCTGCAACAGCTCCCTCCGCTTGGAACTTGCAACATTGGCGTTATCTCGTTATCACAGAGCAAGCCAACAAAGAGCGTATCCTACCAATTGCATACGGCCAACGCCAGGTAGTCGATTCCTCGGCAACCATCGTCATTTTAGGTGATCTTGAAGCTGACAAATCAGCAGAACCGGTCTTCAGCCCAGCACTTGAAGCCGGATTCATAAGCCAAGAAATTTATGATAATCTCATTGGTCAGATTAAAGGGGCATATCAAAACAAACAAAATGCCCGTGAACAAGCTTTTTTAAACGCTGGCTTCTCAGCAATGCAACTCATGCTGGCAGCAAAAACAAAAGGGTATGATACTTGCCCAATGGGTGGATTTGATCGCGCGGCATTAATTAAAGAATTGAACATACCAGAACGCTACGTTCCAGTGATGCTCATTACCTTAGGAAAAGCAAAATCTCCGGCTCGTCCGTCCGCTCGTTTCTCTCTGGACCAACTCATAATCAAATAGCATTTCTAGATACATGGACTTAAAATTTACAAAAGGCACCGTTTTTACAAACGACGCCTTTTGTTATCAGCTTATGATAACAATCCGAACTTCCTCGCTTCAAATTCTAGTTCTTCACGAAATTTCGGATGTGCAATCGCCAATAATTCCCTTGTACGTTGAGCGATACTTTTACCCCGCAAAGATGCGACCCCATACTCGGTAACAATATGGTCAACATCATTCTTTGACGTAGTTACAGCAGAACCGATAGTTAATTGCGGACGAATACGGGAAATCGAACCATTCCGCGTTGTAGAATGAAGGCAAATAAAACCCTTGCCATTCTTGGCAAAGCGTGCACCGCGCGCAAAATCAGCCTGCCCCCCGCTAGAGCTGTAATAACGGCCAGCAATCGTCTCGGATGCACACTGCCCCATAAAGTCAACTTCGGTAGTGGCATTAATAGAGACCATATTATCCTCTTGGCCGATAATACGCGGATCATTTACATAGTCAACCGGAAGCATCTCCACACCCGTATTCTCATCAATAAAGTCATACAGCTTCTTTGAACCAAGTGCAAAAGTGCCTACGATTTTTCCAACATGGGTTTTCTTTTCAATACCGTTGACAATACCTTTCTCAGTTAAATCGACAATGCCGTCTGTCAACAGTTCGGTATGAATGCCCAAATTTTTGTGATTCTCAAGAAAACCGATAATCGCATTAGGGATCGCACCAATACCTACCTGCAACGTAGCCCCGTTCTGAATGCGTTCAACTACATACGAAGCAATACGGCGATCCGTTTCCGTAATCTGGGGTTCCCGTGCTTCATGCAACGGATAATTCACTTCGATGTAGCCTTGAATCTGACTAATGTGTACCTGATTGGCACCAAATGTTCGTGGCATATTTGGATTCACTTCTAGGAAGAACGGCACTTTACCAATAAAAGAGGCAATATAATCCGCCTGTGTGCCAAGCGAGAAATAGCCATGCTCATCTATTGGTGCCGCGGCTGCAAGAATCAAGGATGCTTTTGTTGTTTCCCGCAGCAAACGCGGCACCTCATGAAAATGATTGGGAACAAGATCGCACTCTCCGGCAAGAAATGCTTTACGTGACGCTCCGCTTAAAAAATATGCAACATGACGCAGATGATCACCGAATTTGCCATGAATATAATCACGCTCTTTTAAGGCATGCATCTGATGGATGCGGACGCCGGACCAGCGTTCCGCATTCTTTTCAATCATGTCCAGCAGCACGTTCGGTTCACCATTAGCCAACGGAACGATGAGATCATCACCATTATTGATGTAAGCAAGTATATCCTCCGGTGTTCTCCGCTTGTTCTCCATATCAATTAATTGACTCATTCATTAGACCTCCGATATATATTGCCTTACCTTTATTCATCATAAATGCCAAATTTTCCAGAGGCAAGTGAGAATTCTGTTAAATATAAACAAAAAAATCCACCCATCAGCTTCAGGGTGGATCTTCATTCATAGTAATAGTCGCTTCTATGCGTTTTGTTTTTGTTTTAATACATCAGATTCTACAACTTCCATCTCGCCTACGCCCCGAATTAATTTGCGGGCATACATCTTCTCTGGCTGTAGAATATTGACCATGTATTGGATAGCCAATTCAGGATCCACGGTTTCACCGCACGTATAACAATCAAGTGCTGCGAATCCTCTCTCAGGATACGTATGAATGGAAATATGGCTTTCCGATAACAGAACCAGCACTGTAGCACCCTGAGGCTCAAATTGCTTTGCCTGTACAGATAATACAGTAGCACCACAAGCTTCCGCAGCTTCAACCATATGATTCTGCAAAAATTCCGCACTGTTCAACTTCTCAAAATCGACACCCCAAGTATCAATCGCAACATGCCTTCCGAAAGTAGAATATTCCACGTTCCGGTCCCCCCTCCTAGCAGTAGTTTGTTCATCAATCTCGCTAGGACCTACGTCATTCACTATATTTCGAGGAGAAACTTCCTTGAGTGAATCCTGGTTCCTAATTTTGCTCACAACAAGGAATATAACATGATTCTACATTTTTTGCAACAGCTTGTTATTTTTTCTTGGGATGGCTTTTCTAGCCGTTCTATGCTTCTAGCATGAATAGCTGATGAGAGAGGTCGGCTAACTGCCGGTCCACGTCCTCCGTCGGCAAATGGGCTGCTTGGCGCTGATTGCGGAAATCAAGCAACTGGTCAATATACACTCTGAGCCAAGCGATTTGATCTTCAACTCCCCGAGACTCATACAGACGTTGCAAATCGCCGACAGTGTCACGGTACTCGAAGACAAGCGTTTGACCATCACCTTTCTGCTCAATGATTCTCATTACTTTACCTTCCTGGTAATGATAAATCATCGTATACGTCGGATACATGCGGTGTACGACCGCAGTGCCTTTAAAGCGGCGCACAGCTTGCCGCATATGATTGGCCAACTTGATGTCCTGGATTGTATATCCGCCTTCAAAGGTGTACATATCACCAACCAGTTTAAAAGATAGTGGAATTTCTCCTCCCCTATCATACAATACGATTTCTTTCTCGCCATTATCATACACTCGAACTTCTGTTTCAAACTCTGTATTCTGAAACATTTCAATAAAAGACTGCAGCTGCCATGTGCTCAATTCAAGGACAAGTTTCTTGTATTCAGTGGCTACTCGTTGAGCCATACAAATCTCTCCCATACTTTTTTTCCTGCTCAAATATATTATACCGAAAAACCATAACCATTCTCCAATCATTTGTGCCATAGAAATGAAGAGGATAAACACGTTAGAGAGAGATAATCTTCTTAAATAGCGATTGATTCTTGCTGATATACGTTATATTATGAAAAATTACGTTTTCTTTGTCCTTTTATCATGTTTTTTATATACATCTAGTTTGATCAATCGACAAACTTTTGTGATAGGAGGTGAAAATCAGAGACGAGAAAAAGACAGCTGGCCTTTCTTCTGCCGGAGCGCAGGGCGCATCCACCCTCTTCTTTTTTCCGAATTTTCTCCTTCCAACCACGTTATCATGTCAAACTATCAAGTGTAACTTATATAGTATCGATATGGCTATTTAAATAGGCAGCGTAACATCCGCCTCCCGGAATGCATGAGCAAGCCTGTCATCAAGTACGGCACGCAGATGGAGCACCGCATTCACATGCTTGGCAAATGCCTGTAATACTTGTACATCTGCACCACTGAGTATAGCGGCAATATAAGAGGCGTCTCCGGTTTCAAGCGTATCAACCGCATGCAAAAAACCCGCTTCGGAAGAAAGAAACGACAGAAGCCGAATTTTTGCTGAGTCCGTCTCACGCCTCGGAAGTGTGAAAAAGGCGGCAATCGCTCCCGAAGCCTCTGCTTCTTCATGTACAACCGTTTGGGTCCCGACCTCTTCCTGCTCCAGCGCAAATGTGCGTCCGCTTACGACTTGCAGCACATCTTCAACAACTGCACTTCCTGTAGGCAGCGCACCGGCGCCTTTACCTGTAAACAACAAGTCCCCTACAATATCACCGGTTACGAAAACAGCATTGTATTCATCTTTTACCCCGGCCAACTGATGGCTATGCGGCACCAGCGTGGGACCGACACGCAGACTATAGCTGTTGCCTTGCCGCTCCGCTACCGCCAGCAGCTTCACGCGGTAACCGAGCTTTCCATACAGTTCTATTTCTTCACTTGTAACCGATATAATCCCTTCCCGCTCACTTGCGAGCGGCTGTGTCTTTCCTCCGAAACAAAGATGGCCGATAATTCGAATCTTATTAAACGCATCATACCCTTCTACATCTGCCGTTGGGTCCGCTTCCGCAAATCCTAACTCTTGTGCTCGCGCTAACACTTCTTCATAAGCAAGGTTTTCTTCTTCCATCTTGGTCAAAATATAATTGGTCGTTCCGTTTAGAATACCATATACATGTGTGATACGATTTGCATGTAATAGCTGACTCAATGCATTCAAAATCGGAATACCGCCGCCTACACTTGCTTCGTATAATAAAGAAACGTTCTGTTCGTCAGCCAATCGGTGCAAATGGGGGCCATACGCAGCCAGCATTTCTTTATTTGCCGAGACGACATGACATTTCCGGCTAATCGCTTCTTCTATATAGCCAAGTGTCGGATCTAATCCACCCATCACATCAATTACAATATCCGGTTCCCGCTCCCAGATGGTTTGAATGTCCGTTGTTAATACATCGCGCCCTATTTGTACTTTACGTGGCTTGGCCGGATTACGCACCAGGGCGCCGACCACCTCAAGCTCGGCCCCGCTCTGTTTACGAATCCGCTCCCCATGTGTTTGCAAAATCGTTACAACCCCGGAGCCTACTGTTCCCAATCCTAACAGTGCAATTTTCCATTTTTTCATCCTTTATATCCTCCCAACGTTTTCTGCCTACAAAAATAAACAACCCTCTTCCAGAGAAGAGGGTTGGGCTGTATATACCAGGCTCCTCCTCTCATCTTTCAAAGTTTCGCAAAACTTTGATGGAATTAGCACCTTTCAGGCAGCGCCTGCGGTTGCTGAGGTTTCATCGGGCCATGTCCCTCCGCCTCTCTAGATAAGAGTGTCTTGATTCGTATGCATTTGTTTAATTTTAAATTATACTATCCTGTCTTGTTACGAATGTCAAACGTTACAACATATTTGACAACGCCTGCTGCACTACTTGAACCAGGCTAAAATCTGATCGATTAAATTTTTCAGGAATTGTAGAATTTCCTGTACGAGTGACTTTGCTTCCGGGTTGTTGTTCAAGAAGTCTTGGACTTGCCCTTTGTAGCTTGAGATTTGATCTAATGTTTTGTTCCAATCGATATTCAGATTCTGAATTTTACGTAGAATACTAACAAGTGATTCAATTTCCGAATCAGACAATTGCAGCCCCATCTGGTTAGCCACATTACGGATCATCTCACGTAATTGATCGTCGGACATATTGCCCGTTTGTTTGGCAAGCTCAGCCTTCAGTCGTGTCAGAAGCTCGGCCGCTTTTTCTTTATCTCCGATTTGATCGCCAATTTTTGCTGTAGTTACCATCTCTTCATTGGCGACCTTTTTCTGGTTCTCATCGATTTTTGTACCGGTCATCGTCTCATATGCTTTCATGATGCCGGTCAATGCTGCTGTTCCTGATACCGGTGACGGAGCGTCGATTTTAACTGTTGCATCCTTCACGCCTGCAGTCGCAAGCGCATTCTCATACATCGCTTTGCTGACCCACGTAATGTTATTCGTTTGTACATTAATACCATTACCTTGTTCAGCGATTTGAATCATAGCCGACGAAAGAGCTCGGGTTCCGATGACGCTTTTGCTGAGCAGTCCATCAAGATATTTATGTTCTTCCTGATTTGTTACGGTAATCTCCTGCGCTCCGCTTGGCGCGCCAAACCGGCCTTTAATTTGTTCTTTCTGTGCCGGTGTCAAATTGTAACCGTACGTCACAATCGTATCACCCGGTGCCGCATCTGCATACGCGGTCGCCGTTGTTAGAAGAAAAAGAAGCAGGGCTAAAAACAACTTCCTCACTTCCGTCACTCCTCCCCAATAAAAATAGCTTGCTGGATATGAACCTGTTCACTGTGCTCAAGAGCAGAACACGCGTGGGATATGTACACCCATCATGTTTTTAGCACCAGTTTGGTTCATACCTTCTGATTATAGCATAGGAAAAAAAAGAGGCTAGTACCATATTGGTGTATATTTTGTACCTTGCCACATATACCGGCAAACCTGCTGAATTGCCTCTGCTTGTTTTCCGCCTATGTACATATACGATACAACTTATGAATAAGTTGCCTTAACTATGAATTTTATTCTTTTTTTCTCAGTGAACTATCTCCCACTTAAAACCTAACGATTTTTGTAGTGTCAATATTGGATATTTATATCCATTTTTACTGGATAAATTTTATTATACATCAGAATTTACCCAATATTTCCAAATAGGTTTTTACAGTTGTCTAACTCAAAGTAAATAAATAAAATTATTTTCCATTTATTGGACTCTTGCATTTATTTAATGATATAATCTTAACAAGCAAACTGGACTTTACTTCTATCAAAGCCACAACGTTGCCATTTGTTCGCCTTTCTTCATGGCATCATTTTTTGCGAAGGGCGTGTCAATATCAGCCAAATTCGCAGATCGACAAACCATGTAAAAAGGAACGTTCCACCGTAAAAATGGAGCGACTCGACTTTCACTACTCCCATTCCGAAGGGAAATCCGTCTGTTCTCATTCGCTCGTGACGGCTCATGCGGTAACGGGCGATCTCTCGGTTGTCTGGGGTTTTCGCTCCAATCGAATGAGACAAGTTTGACCCGAAAAAACCCCCGTTTTGCCTGA
>NZ_KE952788.1:0-1358 GCF_000466385.1 Aneurinibacillus aneurinilyticus ATCC 12856 | reverse complement strand
GCCTGGATGTCGTGACCGTCCTGCGCCACTATGCCATATGCCCATTTTTAGAGTTAAACAGAAAAATGCAAGAGTCTAGAAGCAAATAATAGTGAAGATTTAAGGAGAGGATTATTATGAAACTAGTTGTATTAGGTGGAGCAGGTTCTCAAGCACTTTATGGTATTAGAGATTTAATCAATCATGGTAGTACTTTTGATGAGGTAATAATTTCATCTCGTAATCTTGAAAAAAATAAGAAAATTGTAGAAGATCTTAACTCACCAATAGTGAAAGCAGCTGAAGTTGATGTTTCTGACGAAGAAGCATTATACGAACTTATAAAGGATTGTGATGTAGTTGCTAACTGTACAGGTCCTTATCATATTCTTGCATACAAGATTATAGAAACTTCAATTAAGGCTGGCAAACACTATATAGATTTCTGCGATGACATTGAAGCATTCAATGAAATATTTGAATCAGACTTGCCAAAGAAAGCTGAAGAAAAAGGTCTTAGTATGATAATGGGTCTTGGTGCAAGCCCAGGATTTCTATCAGTACTAGCATGTAGTGCAGAACAACGCTATTTCGATTCATTAAACGAAGCTATATTTTACTTTGCATGCGATGAGAAAGAACCAGGAGGCCCTGCAGTACTTGGACATATGTTAGAATGTGTACACAATGCTCCATATATTAAAAACGGAGAAAAATTAAATGAACCTTCATTCCGTGAAGAATGGGATTTCGATTTTGGAGAACCTTATGGTATCCGTAAAGTTACAAGAATAGGTCATCCTGAAGTATTTACATTCCCTAGATACTCATCAGGAATTCAAAACGTATCTGTAAGATTCAGCCTTGAACCAGTATCAGCATACGAAGGCTTTAAAGACCTTAGTTTAGCAGGACTTACATCCAATCATCCACTTGATATCAATGGTAATCCTGTATCACCTCGTGACTTTGCACTAGCCGTATTATTAGCACAAAAAGCAAGCAAACCAGCAATGACAGAAGAAGAACTTAGGGAATTTTTAAAGGGAGTTACTGCATGTGCAGCCACAGAGCTACACGGTGAAAAAGATGGTAAAAGTATGTCTTATGTAGGAAGAGTAGCAGGAAACATGGCTCCACTTACAGCAATACCACTAATCATCGGTGCCGAAATGTTAGCTAAAGATGAAATAACTAAAAAAGGTATCATGGTAGCTGAAGAAGCTATAGAAAATGCAGACAAATTTGTAAAAGAAACAGTAAAGAGAATCCGTGAAGATGGATTTAGATTTACTATTAGTGAAGAACTTACTGTTAGAGAAGTGTATTAATAAAACTTAGGGAATTTATCAAGGGTGTTGATTATCCAGTATGATCCA
>NZ_KE952787.1 GCF_000466385.1 Aneurinibacillus aneurinilyticus ATCC 12856 | reverse complement strand
TGAATCAAAAACGACGAGGGTATTGCGTGTTTTAAGGTCCCGCCTGGCCAGGGCAATCGCTCGGAAAGGGGAGACGAAAGGCTTGTGGTGGCCTTTTCCTCTTTGGACAATCAACAGGCGTGTTATAGAATTAATGGAAGAAAAAGATCATTTTTAAGACGACAGGTGTTTACTCTTGATGGTTAATATGTAAAATTTTATCATATAATTAATTGCCTAAACCTGTGAAGGAGATTGCTATTTTGAATATCTTACGCCTAGAAGACGTTAAAAAAACTTATAATGGAAAGTGCGCTCTTAGCATAGATTCTCTTCATATAAAAAGCGGAACCATTTGTGGGTATTTAGGTAGAAACGGTGCCGGAAAATCAACCACCATTAAGATCATTATGGGAATTGAATTACCCGATGAAGGCGATGTTTATTTTTTAAATAATAGAATCAACCATCAAGATCCTGGATATAAAAAATACATAGGGTACTGCCCAGATTATCCAGCTGTTTTCGAAAAACTTACCGTTTTTGAGCACTTGAACTTTATAGCCTACTTGTATGGTATGGATAATAAAAAAGAAATCGAATCAATTATTCGTAAATACATTGAGCATTATGAAATAGAAGAATATGAAAACACATTAATAGAAACTCTTTCCAGAGGGAATAAACAGAAGGTTGCCATTATATCTTCTATCATTCATAACCCGAAACTGCTGGTATATGATGAACCAACGCTTGGTTTGGACCCTTTAAGTATGAAACAATTCAAAACGATGTTAAATGAATATACTCAAAATGGCGGGACTGTTTTTCTTTCCTCCCACTCTTTGGATACTATCGAGGAGATTGCCGATTCCGTAACGATTATTGATAAGGGACAAATTGTTCGAAATAACATTGCAGTAAATGACATACGCAAAGCGCTCACTTCTGTTGAGGACTACTTGCTCTCGGTTGTTGAGAAATGAGGTGAAACTGCATGAATTTCATTAAATACTTATCATTCAAATACAAACTTAATAGTAACCATAGAAAGTCTAGTGCGGAAGCATTAGCTGATAAGGTTGCTTTTTTTATTTTAATTGCCATTGTAACGGCCATTGTGTATTTCATTATAAAGTTATTCCCGCAAAGTATTCAGGACAACATGAATCAGTACGCTATGGGTGTATTTGCTTTTGTTTATGTGATTTCGTTATCATCTGCCGTAAAAAAATATTACAAGGAATATTTCCTTGCTCCGGAGCGTGAAATCCTGCTCATTGCACCTATCAGAAACTCTCAAATCATCCTGTCGAGATTTTTTATCGTTGCTTTTGATGTGTTGGTGTTTGGCTGTATATTCCTGCTCCCATTTGTTACAGCCAATTATTTTGCCGGCAACATCCATTTCGGAATTGTTCTCATCACCATCCCTCAGGTTTTGGCTGTAGCCATCGTATCAAGCTTTTTTGCCCATACCTTATTTGCCTTTGCATATATGTTTACTAGAGGGAAAGGACTCAAGACAGCAGCTTATACCTTGGTTGTTATTGCCTCGGTTGGTGTTATAGCCATTATTGTATTTTGGCAAAATTATAAATCCTTCTTCTTGGTTCAGGACCATTTGTTGAAAGGGATTTTTCATGTCCTATTTAAGTATCCGGAATATATGCTGGCGAATCAAATCACTGGTGCTGATATAGGAATATTTTCTTTGGTTTCCATCGCCAATATGCTCATTCTCTTGTTCTTGGCTTTTTCTTTGACCAGTTTTTGTTATAAGAAAGGACTGCTATCTGTTTCATCCAGGGATTTGGAGAAATCATTTTACATAAGCAAATTGTCTGCATTTCTGAATAAGCATGTAGAAAATGCTTTCCTTAAAAAAGATATTCTTTATCTGATCAGGTCACCCAAATTGTTCTCGGTTTACATTACACCTATCTTATTTACCAGCATACTTGAAATCAGAATCCAATTCGCTTCGTTAGGTGTGTTTTTCTCCATTTTTATAAGTGTGTTTATTGCGATCATTGTGTCTATCACTTTAAATGTATTGCAAACAGATGATTTAAATCATAAGAATCTGCTGTTTTCTATACCTTTTGATATTGAAAACTTGTTCAAAAGCCGGATCATTCTCCTTTTTACGCTTTCAACTTTGGTCGCCGGTACTTTTATCACTTTCATTTGCCTAGTCGAATCGGTTCGCTGGGAATATCTGTTCTTTAGCCTAGTGCAATTGCTATTCATGACCTATATATCCTCGAAAGTATTGGTATCCCGAGTTATTCACAAAAGCAACAAAAACTTTTCCGGATACAGATACAATGGTTCTTTAGCTGGGACTATTTTCTACTACATGTTGGCATGGAATATTCCTTTACTGATATTATTCAGTTTTCTTTCTGGGTTTCTGATGTATGCAGTAGAAGAAGGCTTCACCTTATCTCTCTATACAGGTGGTATCCTGATCGTTGTATGCTTACTTGTGCTGGCTATGTTTTACAGAAGCACACGAATCCATATCAATCAACCAAAGGAGAATCATGTATGACAGACCAAGAGCGAAATGATAAGCCAAAAAAAACGGGGAAAATCAGCTTATTCTTTACTATTTTATGTATTGTTTTTCTCGTGCTTAAATTTACAGGCCTTCTAGATCCGGTGGTGGATTTTTTCAAAAAATAGCACCTCCTGGTCGAAATGATGCTGTAGGATAATCTCTTCAAATCCATATTTTGAGAAGGTTTTTTCATGATTGAACTTATCGGCAAATCTAAATTAGTATATCTAGTTGGTGTATCTAAAATTGGAAGAGGAGAGGCTAATAATCATCTCTTTATTGCATTTACCGGACTCATAGAAATTAAATCAAGAAAACGCGATTAAAATCAAAGAAGTTCGTGTGTAACAACGTAATTTTACGTAAACGAGAGAATAAGAGTGTATGTGTCCAAAGTTCGGGGGTTAATTCATCAAGTGATCAGATACAACCACCGAAACGTTGCTGGGTTATATTCCGAAAAGACTACCTGAAGCTGCACCTAATTCCGTTTGGTCATACCGGACGGCCACATGACTTCAATTGATTGTAAATGGTGTATACCAATGTGCTTCTCTATGGTGAAGATTGACAAAAAAATGCAATTATGCTTTAATATGAATGAATAAAAAAATATTCATTCATAAGAGGTTAGGTAACAGATGGATAAAAAACAGATTATCTTTAATTGTGGTTGGGAATTGTTTCACTCCAAAGGATTCAAAGACACGAATATCTCAGATATTGCAAAAATGGCGGGAATAGCGGTGGGTACTTTTTATAACTACTATTCCTCGAAAGAGAGATTGTTTTTTGAGATTTATATTAAAGAAAACGAGAAATTTAAAAAGCGTATTGTCGAATCTCTTGACATGAATCAAGATCCCGTAACGCTTGTGAGACAAATAGTGGAGCAGAACATCGGTGCTATGAACTCAAATAAAATACTTAAGGAATGGTATAACCGGGATCTTTTTCGGGAACTGGAACACTACTATGAAGAAGTCAAAGGAGATGATGATTCCATCCGCAGCTTATACACTGGATTATTTAAAAAATGGAAAGCTGAAGGAGCAATACGAGAGGATATTGATGATGAACTTTTGCCCGCCTTTTTTGACTCGTTAGCATATATCGATACACACAAGGAAGAAATTGGGATTCGTCATTTTCCACAGTTGATACAGTATTTGGCGGAGTTTATCATGAAAGGCTTAACGGATTTCAAAAAATAGGGTGAATACATGTAGTCTTTTTTTGTCCAAATATGAATGAATTATAAAATATTCATTCATATTTGGACGTTATGCAGGTCAAGATACTTCTTTATCAGGCAAAGATACATCGGGCATTCTTGATAAAAAATAGTAAAGTGGAGGTTCTAACATGAAACGAAAAGGGGAAATCGTGTTAAGCATCATTGGAGGCGCATCGAGTCTTATTATGATCGTGATCGGCTTAGTTTTCTTATACCGCAAAGATGATGAAGCTTATTTGAACTATTTGCATGCCAATTGGAGTGAAAGCCAAGTGGCTACTTCGCTCGAGCAGATGAATCAAGCGGGAACGATGTGGGTTCTCCCCGGAATTATCGGCATTGCACTAAGTATTATAGCTATTATCTTGTTGAAAGGTAACGGTGGCCCGAAACTCACAGGCTGGATACTTATTCTTAGCTCGGTGGTGGTTTGTATTATTTCGGTGTTCGGATTCATTCCTGCCATGTTCTTTGGTATAGCAGGAGTTATGGTATTGGTTAGAAATCCAAATATAGGAAAAAGCAAGCAATTGGGTAAGTAAGGTTGTAATCTAAGGACAAATAGCGAATTTTTTTCGTTTTGGGGGTGAGCTTTCTTCTTAAATTGATGGCGATGTGGTGAGAGCTGAGTTTGCATAGCAAGTCTACATGAAACCGCCATTAAGAGAATAAGTGTTGGCGTGTTCCCCCGTCTTTTTTTCACAAGGAAGAGACACGGCCGCTTTGTGGTGACGATCCGCCCTAGATTGTACTGGATAATCAACACCCTTGATAAAATATGGCAATGCACTGGTTCGATTTTATTGCGATTTTTGATTCTCTTCTCGCTATATCGTTTGTAATTGAATAAGGGGAGCTGTACATCCATGAAAAAAGTTTTATTACTTCTTGCAAATGGTTTTGAAGCTGTCGAGGCAAGCGTATTTACAGATGTCATTGGATGGAATCTGTTATCAGGAGATGGTTCGACTAAGCTGGTAACTGTTGGAACTAGAGATAAATTAAAATGTACATTTAATTTCACAATTATTCCCGAAATGACACTAGATGAGGTAGATGTAGATGAATTTGACGCATTGGCAATTCCAGGAGGATTTGAAGAAGCCGGTTTTTATCAGGATGCTTATAGTGAGGAATTTCTTAATATTATTAGGGAATTTGATCAAGCGAAAAAAATTATCGCCTCTGTCTGTGTGGCATCCCTTCCAGTTGCGAAAAGTGGAGTGCTTAATGGTAGAAAGGCAACCACATACAATTTGAAAGATGGAATAAGACAAGAGGAATTGGCGACGTATGGTGTTCATGTGGTTAACCAACCGATTGTAATAGATAAGAACATAATAACTTCCTATAACCCGTCTACAGCATTCGATGTAGCATTTAAACTTTTGGAACAATTAACATCAGAAGAAAATTGTAACTATGTAAAAAAATTAATGGGATTCCAAAATGTTAAGAATCGTGTACAACCGCCTTCAATTTCGGGAAACGAATAGGCTCTTAAGTTATAGATTTGAACCGGAAAGGTACCGGATCGTACGTATGTCATCCCCTAAGGCAGTGAGAATGATATGTCACGAAAATCATACCATGATGCTGGCGGATTGCCAGAAGATATTAAGTTTAAGCCCGTTGAGCCGCAGAAGGCTCTGTTCAAAGACGAGGTCCGCAAAATTGGTAAGATGTGTGGATTGCCTGAATCTATCATATGGTGCCGGGCTGTTCCCTGGACCGGGTTTGGCCATTTGAGTGCTAGGCAAAGTAACTGGGGACAAAGCTGATGATTGTTCGTGAATCCGACGCGATTCTGCACGAGGAAATCGCACAGGCTGACTTCGATTGAGAAATCCGGCAATATTTCACTTCGCTTCCGTACATAAAGAGTGTATTCCCGATAGTAATTGTACGGAGTTTGATCCCCAACAACGGGATGTGATTGTAAGATTCATAGAAAACACTATTCTTTCATTATTTTAGAGAAAGAATAGTGTTTTTTCGTTTTGGGGTACCGGAAAATTTTAGTTTGATAGTGCTGCTAGACTAAAAAGTAGACATGGAGAACCGAGAATCGGGTAAAATGAATCTATCCAAATTCGAGGTGCTACCATGACGAAAAAATACGATAAAGAATTTAAACTGCAAACGATTCAGATGATCCAGGAAGAAGGGAAAGCGGTGGCGCAGGTCGCCCGCGAACTGGGGATCAGCGACAACACCCTGTATCGTTGGATGGCGGAATACAAGAAAGACGGCGCACAGGCCTTTCCAGGCAGTGGGCAACTGAAAGCCGACGATAAAGCAATGAGAGATCTTCAGAAACGCCTTCGTGATCTGGAAGAGGAGAACGACATCTTAAAAAAGGCGATGCACTACTTCGCCAAAGACCGGCGCTGATCTATGCCTTCATCCACGATCATCGCTTCAAGTGCCGAGTCTCGAAGATGTGCGAAGCCTTTGAAGTATCCCGAAGCGGCTATTACAAATGGACCCAGCGAAAAGCCAGCAAACGTGAAAAGCGACGTCGCAAGCTGGAGCGGCGGATCCGTCGTATCTTTCTAGAATCCCGTCGATTATATGGAAGCCCCAAAGTAGCAAAAGAACTGCACAAGCAGGGCATACGAGTGTCCGAGAAAACAGTCGCTCGGATCATGAAGGAGCTGGGTTTACGTTCTCGCACGGTGAAGAAATACAAGGCCACAACCAACTCGAAGCACAACCTGCCTGTCCAAGAGAACGTGTTGAACCGCGAGTTTAATCCGTCCGCTCCAAACAAGGCCTGGGTGGCTGATATTACGTATATCCCGACCGATGAGGGGTGGCTATACCTGGCAAGCATCATGGACCTGTACAGTCGTAAAATCGTTGGATTTCACATGGATGAGCGAATGACGAAAGAACTCGTGTTAACGGCGCTGGACCGCGCCCACAGCCAGCAGCGACCGTGCGAAGAGGTTCTGCATCATTCGGATCGCGGCAGCCAGTACGCTTCTCATGACTACCAGGCGCGGCTGCGCACCTACAAGATGAAAGGCAGTATGAGCCGCAAAGGGAACTGCTACGATAATGCGTGTATTGAATCGTTCCACAGTGTGCTTAAGAAAGAACTTGTCTACTTGGAGAAGTTCAAAACACGCAAGCAAGCCAAGAAACGCATTTTTGAATATATTACCTGCTTCTACAATGGAAAACGAATCCATTCCGCGATTGGGTATTCTACGCCCAATGAGTGCGAACGTATGTACCGATCTGCCGCATAATTTTCTCGATTCTTTGTGTCTACTCTATTGACAGAGGTACATAGCGATGCGGCAAGATCCCTTTAATCTTATATATAGAATAAAAATACTGCGTATATATACAACACTTTATGATTGTTCATAATCATTCGTTGTAAACTATACTACTAACGGTCCCGAATGTCCTTGGAGGGGGATGGAGGGTGATTTTCCATCACCCTTGCTCCAATAACTTATTTAGCAATTCTTCAAATTTGTTTGCGCTCATTATTTCGTGTGTAATGAATTCTCCATTATAAAACAGACCAAAAGTCGTCCAAATAGTTGGTGCATTCTGTGCCTGTTCCCTCGTTGTTAACTTATACGTTTTAAAGTTAATTCCTTTAGTATTTGCTACTTTTCTTAAATCTTCTAAAATACCGACAGCGAAGGGACATTGTGCTGTGTAATAAATTACAACTCCTTTTTCCTTAACCAAAGAATCTTTTACTTGTTGTTTAAATGAGGGGACAACTGCTCTGTCATTCCATTTTAATGCGACTAACTGAAAATAAGGTTCTGCTTGATCCACAATTTCAAATCCCATATGTTTAAAGAAACGTTTATCACTTAAGTAAGGAAGCTTTTTCTTTCCTACAATATGTACAATCCCATCCATACCTCGATTCATTGCATCTTCTTTGCATTTATCTAGTAATTGTTTTGCATGACCGTTATCCTTATATCTTCCAGAAACCCAAAGACAATCAATATACATATAATTAGGTGCATCAATAGGAACCCATGCCTTGTCTGCGGGTAAATATTCAACAAATACTTTTGCGCGTTCGTGCAAGCGATAAAACACTAATCCTTCATCCATTCGATCTGTCAGCCAATTTTTTTTCTCGTTTACTGCCTGCTTATATTGTTTGGCACCTAAGGCACAACATATATGTTCGTATTCAATATTGTTTTTTGTTAGTTGAATATACTCCAAACTTCTTCCTCCACCTTTTCCATAGGCTAATTAAATGAATATAAACGTTTTAATTATCCATTATAAACCATATTTCATCTTTTTCTAAATAATTTTATTGTGATAAGCGTCTTGTTCATTTTACACATAATATGACGATGTGTTGTGCAATTTGTTGAACAAAGCTAACCTCACTGAATAATTCTTAAAGCGTGTTAGGAGAATAAATAAGGCTGCAATTCTTGTGAAAAGGAGGGGTTAGGATGTTAAACCAAGAGAGGGTGCTTTATACTGAAGAAAATGGAATGGCTTATACCGGTCTAGAAAGATAACAAGTTGACACTTCACACGACTAAAGCCATATCAAGTTTCCGACCTCACTTTCATATTTTCTTATTACGAGAATATATAATAAGGAGTTTTTTTACTTGAAAACAGTTGTAATAGCACAATTAAACAATATAGAGGAAATAGTAAAAATTGATAGCGAAGTAATGGGTAATGATAGTAGACGAAAATATATAAAAGAGGCCATTGAGGAAGGAAGATGCTTAGTTGCAAAAAAGGATAACTTTATTGTAGGATTTTTAATATTTAATACCCATTTCTTTGATTGCAGCTTTATTTCCTTAGTAATAGTATCGCCGATAGAAAGGCGAAAAGGATATGCAACCTTCCTAATAAAGTATTTTGAAAATATATCGCCAACTAAAAAAATTTTTTCTTCAACCAATCAATCTAATATAAATATGCAAAAAGTATTTGAAGCAAATGGATTTATTCGTAGTGGATTTGTTGAAAATTTAGACGAAGGGGACCCGGAGATTATTTATTTTAAGCTAACGTAAGGCTTCTGTCACATATGAGGGTGTGGTTATAGTCAGCTGCCGCAAAATTGAATTGAAGCTACGGAGAGAATGCTGAAGGAGGAGGAAAAATGAGGAAATGGAAAAGTGCTATGTTTGAGCCTGAGGATGTAAAGCAGCGGATATTGGTTTTGGCTGCTCTCGATTTGATCTTATGTTCAGTAAAGTGGCAGCGTGTGCACCGTTATGAACCATACTGGACTGATAGCGCTTCACTTGGAATCATCGATAATGGGGCAGGAGATGATTTATATATCATCTTTGCTCCAGAGGGAATTCTTATCAAGGGCTTCGATCATCTGTCGCCATTAAGCCCGCATGCAGGTGAGGAATACGGAGTATGGCCAGGTATGTACGATGAGGTACCAGCTAGTCTTGTTGCTTATCTGGATACAGATACGTTCGAGAAAGAGAATGTGACGTTCTGCCTGTGGCGGGAGAAATACGATGCCGAGTGGAGAACAGGAGAAGTTGAGAACCCGGAGGGCCTAGATGATGGTTCTGACTTTTTGCTTGGAAGGCTGGGGTATACCGCTGAAGATTATGTGGAATGGGCCAGAAGCTACTATGACAAGTCGCTCCAACTCCAAGTGGTTAGGCAAGTGTATAACGGTGTTGTTATTAACGAAGAGATAATTACAGTGCTTAATCCGGGGCGAGATGCTACGGCGGCGCTGGCAGAGCTGGACGAATTGGGCATTCGGGTATGTAGGAGATGAATAAAAATGGAGCAATAGCGGAAATAACAGGAATCTCCATCTGATATGTGATATACTACATATCAAGAAAGCAATATATTCAATATTTTGTTAAGGAGGGTTTATTGTTAGTATTCACATTTCACTGAAAAACTTAGCCATGTATTCGTTGTGAAGAAGTTCATATTACAAAAGAAACAATGTGAATAAAGGAGCGATTAAATTGAAAAAAACGATTGGAATACTTGGTGGAATAAGCTTAGCTTCTACCATTCAATATTATAAAAAAATTACTGATTTATATTATGAAAGGTATAATGATTACTATTATCCTGAAATTAGAATTAATAGCCTGGACTTCCAGTATTTTACCGATTTAGAGAATGAGCATAGAACAGAGGAGTATATTAATTATATTGTGAAGGGAATTCATGCGCTTGAAAAATCGGGGGCTGAGTTTGTCATTATGGGAGCGAATTCACCACATTCTGTTTTTAATGAAGTGCTAAATAAAATAAATGTACCAATGATAAGTATTGTAGAGTCAACGGCCAAAAGAGCAACAGAGCTAAAGTTGAGTAAGGTTTTACTAACAGGAATAAAATATACAATGCAAGCAACCTTTTATCAGGAGGTCTTCAAAAAATATAATATAGAGGTCATTACTCCAAATGAAGCTCACCAGGATGAGATTAATTCAATTATTTTTAATGAATTGGTCATAAATATTTTTGCTGATAAAACGAGAAAAAGAATGCTTGATATTGTACAAAGCTATCATGTAGAAGGAGTCATCCTGGGCTGCACTGAGTTGCCATTATTAATAACGCAAAACATTTGTCCTATTCCGGTATTAGATACTTTATCTTTGCATGCAAAAGCTGCACTTGATTTTTCTTTAAACGAAGAATATAAATCATTATCTTTTACATAGAATTCACTTGACGTAGTAACAAAAGTTCAGGTGGTTGGAAGGAGGAGATTCGGAAAAAAGAAGAAGGTGGATGCGCCCTGAGTCCTTCCTTTATTTTAGAGAGAAGGTTCGTGTTCTTTTTGTTCGAGGGATTCAGCCATATTGCCATCAAGGTAATATGGCTGGGTTCCGTTTGAAAAATGCTAGTCCCACCAGAGGGATACGGCTTTTCTTTTCTTAATTTCTTCCTCTAGAACCTCTAGACTGCCACATCCTTGATCAACAATATCTGGACAAAAATCATATAAATCATTACAAAACCATGTCCAGTCTTCCGGTTCATTTTTTAAGAAGAATCGTACAGTATCCGTTTCCGCCTGGGTAATGTCGATTCCAAAGGCTCGGTCATATTCTTGCAACTTCTTAATTAATTCCTCTGTCATCATATCGTAATTGCAAGCATCCGTTTCTGCTATACGTAAAATATCAAATTGTGACTCCCCTTCTGCGAGTACAACTTCTACGACTTCATCCTCAGGAGCATTATTGGCAAGAAAGTTGGTCGTTCCTATAAAGACGATAAGCCCCTTTTCTAGTTTTGAACGCAAGGATGTGATAATATCATATGCATCAATCGAATTTACTAAAACAGAATATGTCCCTTCCTTCTTCCCTCTTCCAAAATCTACAGTAGAATAGGAACGGATAGGTTGATTTGCGAGCGTTTCTAATTGTTTAACAGCCTCTACAAGATTCATAAATATCCTCCTGAAAAATTACATTTATTACTTGTCAAGTGTTATACAGTGGTATGTGAACTACCCACCACTTAAAACCTGACGA
>NZ_KE952786.1 GCF_000466385.1 Aneurinibacillus aneurinilyticus ATCC 12856 | reverse complement strand
TCTTCCACCTTATGGATAATCAACAGGCGTGTTAACATATTGCTTTAAATATGAATACGCTTATAATTACTGTACTTTACCACTAAACTTTCCAACTAAAAGCCAAGTTAATAAAAAAAGGACTTCCGGTACAAACCGGAAGTCCTCTCATACAAAACGGCTTCTTTTTTTCTTTTTCCACACATAGTAAGCTAACAATACTACTAAAGCAATGAGAATTACCACGTCTCCATAATGGAGATATGTTTTGATTTCCGTCCAGTTCTCTCCAAGGATCCAGCCTACATATGCAAGCGCGGTACACCATATAGTCGTCCCGACAAAGCTGTAAACAATAAAACGAAGAAACGGAGCACGGGCCATCCCCATCGGCAATGAAATAAACGTGCGGATCGCTGGAAGTAAACGAGTAAAAAAGCCTACACTATCTCCATGTCGGGCCAGCCAGCGTTGTGCCCGTCTGACTTCATTCAACGGAAAAATATAACGCAAAGGCCCTTCAAGCAGATGACCGTACTTATAGCCGACAATATATGCAATGATACAGCCTACCGTTCCACCAATACTGCCGGCAGCAATAGCAGCAAACAGATTCATCTCTCCTTGTGCAGCAAGAAAACCGGCAAACGGCATAATCAATTCACTTGGAATTGGAATACATGCACTCTCAAAGAGCATTCCAAAAAAGACGCCCGTGTAGCCCAGATAATTGATAATAGCAGTAATCCAAGAACCGATGGCTTCGATTATCTCCCCATAAGTTCGTCCCCCTTTATCAACTATCCTATACACAAAATCAATTTGTAGAACCTTTTACAGCTTCTTTTTCATCTGTCTGATCTTGCGATGGGTTCTCCAATAATTTTCTAATATACTCTTGAGTACGCTCTGGACGCGGGTCGATTACCTGAGCTCCATTGATTGTTTTCTCACGCAGGATATTAGCCGGTGGGATTTGCTCCGTTTGCAAATGTGCTATGTCCAATTTATACGTGAGGCTAGCCAGGCGCAGCATATCGCTCGAGCTCATATTCGTTGTAACATAAGGCGATACAGCTTCCAGCATGCTCGGAATTCTCCAGATGCTTGTGCTTTTTGTAGCCTGTTCAGCCAAAGCTTTCAGTAGCTTACGCTGACGCTCCGTCCGGCTAAAATCACCCATCTTATCATGACGGAACCGCGCATACTGCAACGCTTTGTGTCCATCCAGATGCTGCTGTCCCTTTTTAAGAATAATATCGTAATAACCGTTTTCTTCATACAGATAATATTCCATATCTTTTTCTACATACAAATCTACGCCGCCCAGCGCGTCTACCACTTTTTCAAAACCTTTAAAGTCAGTAGTTACATAATACTGAATCGGCAGTCCCGTCAAATTCTCTACTGTTTGCGCCACTAGCTCAGGTCCGCCAACTTCGTATGCCGTATTAATCCGACTCTTCCGATAACCGGGAATTTCCACCCATGAATCCCGCAGAATAGAAAAGAGATGTGCTTTTTTCGTATCAGGATCAATGCTGGCCACAAGGATGGAATCTGAACGTGTTGACTCTTCATTCTCTCGTTTATCGACACCCATCAACAGAATATTCACTCGCTCCTTCCCTGTCCATTCAGGGAGAGAAGTAGCGGTGCCCGGTTTCTGAATCTTCGATGTAAACGAATAAAAGGAATACGCGTAATATCCGCCAATTCCTATCGCACCCAATAGAAGCACAACAAAACTTATGCGCAGTATGCTTCTCAACACTCTCATCGAATCACAAAACACCCTTTCTTTACAGTGAGCAAAACACCATTCCTTATTATACCGTATCAGAATGCCTTATCACTACGTTTATTTCACGCTCTATATCCAATGTTTTCTTCAATAGTATTTACTTGTACGTTTTATCCTATATATCTCCTCATATGAGCATCCAGCACACTTACTTTCATGCCCGGAAGGATATCACCGAACATACTAACATTTAACAGTTCAGCCAGACTTAACTTCATTTTGTCCGTGATAAAAAATGACACAAAAAAGAGAAGGTTTTGTTAGACCTTCTCTTTTTTGTGTCATTGCTTATTTCTCAATATCGCCTGTCCAATCAAGCATGCCACCAACCATATTTTTGACATGATAGCCACGTTCGTTCAGCCATTCTGAAGCCATACCGCTTCGATTGCCGCTGCGGCATACCATAATGTATTCCTTGTCCTTATCCAGTTCGTGCAGCCGTTCTGGAATTTTGCTTAATGGAATATGCTTTGCACCCGGAACGCGTCCTGCTGCATACTCATCATCTTCCCTAACATCAATCAAGTGTAAAATTTCGCCCTGCTTAAGCCGTTCGTTCACTTCATGCGCTGAAACCTCGTCATATGCGCTCATGCTGTCGCCTCCTTCATAGTACATGCTAATCCGTACAATCTTATTATACCTTTTATACGCCTCTGAACCTCTCCTCATTAAAATGAGAGGATAAAAGCGGCTAGTACGCAAATAAGGTAAAAGAAGAAAGCCAGGCGCTCAAACGCTGCATTTGCCCTGTATAAATTAATACGCCCATAGCAATAAGAAGCCAACCGCTCACATTTTTGATAACAGGCATCCAACGATTCAAACGACGAATTGCCTTAACTGAATACAGCATAATGAAAGAAATAACAAAAAAAGGAATCGCTAAACCGAGCGAATATACGCTTAGCAGAAACATTCCTGTATTAACGGTTTCCGCATTGCCAGCCAAAAGTAAAATCGACGACAGCGCCAGGCCTACACAAGGAGTCCAACCTGCAGCAAAAGCCATGCCCAACAGAAGCGAAGAGAACCATTTTCCCGCCTGTATACGCGACATATCGAATCGCTTCTCACGCGCCAAAAACCCAAGCTTCAACCAACCTATCGTTTGAAAACCAAATATGACAATTAAAATGCCGCTTAATTGTTCGAACAGCTCGCGATTCGAACGAAGGAACTGACCAAGATAGCTGGCCGTCGCTCCGAATGCAACAAAAATAATGGAAAACCCGATAATAAAAAACAGAGAGCGAACCAACAGGGTACTACGCCGGATAGCCAGCTTATCATCCTGTACCATCCCGCCTGTCAAATGAGTTATGTATGCAGGAATCAATGGGAAAACACAGGGTGAAAAAAAGGATATCAAACCAGCGAACCAGGCAAAAGAAACGGATACAGATTGCTGCATATTACCACCTCTCTAAACATTCTCGCACATTCGCTTCGCAAAGTACAATAAATGCAGGTGCTTTTTATTTTTGGAGCTGTACGAGTTTCACCATCCCGCCACAATTCCTCTGCATAGCAATCGTTTATTTTATTAGAGGCAATACAATCAGAAAGGCACACCATTAAAGGCATGCCTCTTTTTACTTTGCTATATTTAGCTTACAACTTCGTACTGAGCGCTTTTTCGTTCGCCACACCGCACCAGTACATTATCGTATGGGCCATAATTTCTGCACACTCAATCATGCGATCCAGCTCAATATATTCATTCGGATAGTGTGCCATGCTTGTCACACCCGGTCCAAATACGATGGATGGCGTCTCGCCTACTTTAGTCAAAAGGCCTCCATCCGTTCCCCATGGGGAAGCTTCAATAACCGGATCCTGATCGAGAACAGTACGGTACGAATGAATAAGATGATTCATCAGTTCATGATCGGAATCAATTGTACCCGGCACCCACTGTGCACCGAACCATTCAAGTTTTGGCGGATGCTGTACAAGCCATTCATCATCCAATGCCGCAAGAGCTTGTGCCATTGCTTGTTTTGCATCTTCCATTTCTTCTTCTGGTGCGACTCCCATCCGTCCCTGTAGCTCTACCAAATCCGGAACAGAAGATGGCCATTCTCCGCCTTGAATGGTTCCCACATTAATCGGAATCGGGATCGGGATACTTTCGTACAGCGGATCCGTAATCTTATCGTTTCGTTCTTTCTCCAACTTGCGAATCGCATCAACCACGATCATCGCCTTCTCAATTGCGCTTACGCCCTCATAGCGCGTACCTCCATGTGCCGAACGACCTTTTACTTTAATCTTAAACCACATGGAGCCCTGCTGTTTAGGGAAAATCTTCATCTGAGTCGGTTCCGGAATAAGCGCTGCATCCGCTTTATAGCCACGCAGTACAGTGGAGAGCGTGCCGGAGCCGCCGCTTTCTTCTTCCACCACACTTTGGAATATAATATCTCCCTTAAGACGAATGCCTAAGTCTTTCAGACATTCGACTGCGAACAGCATCGCTACGTTGCCGCCTTTCATATCTGTTACGCCGCGCCCATACATTTTACCGTTTTCCACCTTGCCGCTGAATGGATCATCGTCCCATTGCTCAAGATCACCGGCAGGCACGACATCGATATGGCCGTTCAATATGAGCGATTTGCCGCCGCCTTCTCCCTTCCAGATACCCACGACGTTCGGGCTGCCTTCAAATGACGTACGCGGAGAGCAGAAGTATGGATGTTTGACTAGCTCTTCTCCTGCTGGTTCCCATACATCCACCTCCAGTCCGAGCGCATCCAGTTTATCAGCGACTAGCTTCTGTGCCCCCGCTTCTTGTCCCTGTATGCTCGGTGCCTGTACCACCTGAGCGAGAAAATCGACCGCATCCTGCCGATGCGCCTGCATCCATTTCTTAATTTGCTCTTTCATCATTTTTTTGGCACCTCCCTGATTATTTAAAGACTGGAACGTGACTACCTTCCATAATTTTCAATGGAGCTTCCGTACTTTCTACTACTTGTTCTACCGTATACGGGTATAGGACTTCACGCAGATGCAATTCCCCGCTCACTACCTCGATAACGGCTCGCTCAGTAATAATCATGTCTACACATTCCGGTGCGGTTAGTGGCAACGTACATTTCCGTAAAATTTTCGGTTCTCCGGCTTTATTTGTATGGTTCATCAATACGATAACTTTTTTCGCCTTTTGTGCCAGTTCAATGGCGCCGCCCATCCCCGGCACTCGTTTACCAGGTACAATCCAGTTTGCCAAATCACCCTTCTCGCTTACTTCCAACGCGCCAAGAATCGTAATATCCAAATAACCTCGCCGAATCATACCAAACGCAACCGTGCTATCGAAGTATGAGGCGCCTGGAGCGAGCGTAATCGGGAATCCGCCTGCATTACATAAATTTTCGTCTTCCTTCCCTTTTTCAGGTGAAGGTCCAGTGCCTAGAATGCCATTTTCCGCATGAAACATAACGTCCCATTCCTGCGGAATATAATCTGCCACCAGCGTTGGTATGCCTATCCCCAAATTCACTAGCATTCCCGGCTTAATTTCTTTTGCCGCCCGCCGTGCAATTAAGTGACGCTGCTCTACTCCCACGCCCATTTCCAATTCACCCCTTCACTTTTGACAATGTAATCTACATACACACCCGGAGTTACGATACATTCCGGATCCAATTCGCCTCTCGGTACGATTTCTTCCACCTCAGCAATCGTGATATCGGCCGCCATGGCTACAAGTGGATTAAAGTTACGAGCGCTTTTATCATAAATAAGATTACCGTACTCATCAGCTTTGAGCGCATGTACAATACCTACCTGAGCCGTTAAGGCAGGCTCCACCATATACGTCTTACCTTCTACTTCTATACGCTTCTTGCCTTCTTCGACAATCGTACCAAGCCCTACATCCACTAGAATTCCGCCCAACCCCATACCACCGGCGCGAATTTTTTCAGCAAGCGTACCCTGGGGATAGAAGGTGACCTTCATTTTCCCTTCAGTCATCAAACGGCCAGCATTCGGATTGGAACCGATATGCGACGTAATTAAGCTGCGGGCGCGTTCCGCAGTTACAAGGCGCCCGATCCCGATATCGGGAAAACCCGAGTCATTGCCGATTAAATCAAGATCGGTAACACCCTTACGCAAAATTCCATCAATGATGGTGGGCGGATTACCTACACCACCAAAACCACCAAACATAAGCGTAGTACCATCAATAATATGCGTAAGTGCTTCATCGAGCGAAACAACTTTAGACACAGTCTGCTCCATTCTTCATCCCTCCCTATTGCACGCTTTCTTTAGGAACGAGTTGCCCTTCCTTTTCTAAATCCAGTATCAATTCACGGATGGATTGATCAAGTATAAATAGCAATTCGTTTACTTCTTCTTCTGAAATGGTAAATGGCGGTGCCACAATTACACTATCTCCGGCTTGCCCATCAATGCCTCCGGAAGCATTATAAATAAGCAGGCCATTATTCATCGCCTTTGCGATAACACGTTCCGTCACTCCAAGGCTGAGAGGAAATGTTTCCTTCGTAGTCCGATTTTTTACAAATTCGATGCCACAAAGCAAACCTTTACCTCGTACATCACCAATAATTTCATACTTTTGCATGAGCGTCTGCAAACCGGATAATAGCTGAAGGCCGCGTTCTTCTGACTTAGCAATCAACTGATTATCCTCCATATACTGCATAACAGCCAGAGAAACAGCTGCCGATTGCGGATTAGCGCTGAACGTATGACCGGACATAATTGATTGGGAGCCGGCAGCAATAACATCAATAATCCGTTTGCTTGCTATCGCGGCCGCCATAGGCGTATAGCCGGCGCCCATTCCTTTGCCAAGCGCCATTAAATCTGGCACTACATCCCAATGATTAATCCCGAACGGTTTACCGGTTCGTCCATTACCTGTCATCACTTCATCGGCAATGAACAAAATATCGTGACGTTCGCAAATTTCTTTTATTCTTTGATAATAATACGGTGGCGGTGTTACTGCACCGGCTGATGCGCCAATAATCGGCTCAGCAATAAATGCCGCAATATTGTCCGCGCCAATACGATGAATAGCCTGCTCCAGCTGATTCGCACATAGCAAATCGCAGCTTGGATACGTACTGTTAAACGGACAGCGATAACAATATGGCGGTTCAATCGACGGGTACTCTTCCAAAAGCGGAATAAAGCGCTTTCTTCTTAAAATGTGACCGGACATCGATAATGCCCCCAACGTAATACCATGATAACTCATCCAACGGGAAAGAATTTTATTCTTGTTGATACGTCCTTGCTCTTGCCAATACTGAATCGCAATCTTCATTGCAGTTTCTGTTGCTTCTGATCCACTATTAACAAAAAATACATAATCCAAATCACCAGGTGTCCAGCTCGCCAGCTTGGCAGCCAATGCTTCCGCGGCTTCACTCGTAAATTGCGAACGATATGTGAATGATACTTTCTTTGCCTGTTCATTCATTGCATCAATTACGGATTGTACACCATGTCCAATGTTAGCTGTCACAGCACCCGAACATCCGTCCAAATAGGCTTTGCCTTCAATATCATATAAATAAACACCTCTGCCATATGAGACAGTAGGATATTCCTTATTTAATAACGGTTTAATCACATGGCTCTTTCCCATCATCGGGCTTTCCTCCTTCGTATTTCTTCGCCACTTTTATCATAGCAAAGGAAGTAAAAGAAAAATATTCGCACTATTATATGAATTTGTAGTATATTTTTTATACATCATGTATAAAGAGGGGAATGGGCATGTCGATTACACTAAAAGAAGCACTGGAATTGCCTAATATTCAGCAGATAAAGCTTATTGGTGGTCATGGTGGCCTGCATCGAATTATCAAATGGGTCACCATTGTTGAGATTATTGAAGATGCAACACGTCTACAGGAGGGAGAATTCCTCATCACGACCGGTTACGGCTTAGACACTATAGCGAACCGACGCGACTTCATTGAACAGCTGGTACAACAAAACCTGTCAGCAGTGGCCATTCATACCGGGTTTTATATGGAAAGAATTCCACTAGAGTTCATTGAGGCTGCTAATGAGCACAATCTCCCATTAATTGAGATTCCCCGTCATATGAATTTTTCCGAGGTGACAAAGGCACTGCTCGGTCACATCGTAAACCGACAATTACAGCTCATGCAGGATACGCAACAAATTCACCATGAGCTAACCATGCTTACACTGAACAACAAGGGTCTGGCTCCACTCGTGGATACATTGGCAGCCCGCCTGCAGGCGGAAGTGGAGATTTATGATGTCCAGGGACGCCGGCTAGAAGGAAGTGGAAAGAATGCAGAAGCTTCTCTATCTCTTGAAAAACTTATATCCTTGCAACAAACGATAGATATGGCAGCCCCTCTGTCCTTATCCGAAGAACAGCTTGTTCATCCGATTGCAACTGCTCAGGAACAATATGGATTTCTACACATTCAAAAGCAGACTGCACTTACGGAAATGGATCGGCTAATTGTAGAGCAGGCTGGCATTGTATGTGCAATTGAGTTTTTAAAACAGAAGGCTGTCGATGAAGCATTGATACGTATGCGGGAAGATGTACTGGATGAATTGCTCGAAAACAGCGAACAAGATGAAGCCTATCTTCAGAAATTGGCCCACAAACTGAATTACCGTTTGGAAGGTATAATGACTGTTATGCAAATTGCTTCCGTCTCAGAAGATAGCATTCGACCGCTCATTCAGTCCTGGACCCGTAGACAGGCCAAACCTGTTCTGCTACGGGAGAAGCAACGTACAATAACCCTTGTCATTCCTGTACAACAGGATAAAGACGTCATTCGAGTCGCACAATCTTTACAGCAGGAAGCACAGCTTCGGCTTACGTCAGGACCCCTTTATATCGGTATGAGTACCCCTTTCTGTGGCTTGGGCCAAATCGCCGCCAGCGCACAAGAAGCGCGAGAAGCCCTGCAGATAGGTATTACGACCGGAGAAGTTCTGATGACGTACGACAAAATCGGGGCATTCGCTCCGCTTCTACAGATGAAGAAAGCAGGAGTCGAACTGTCGACCTTATTCCGTCCGCTGCTCGATCCCCTGCTCACTTATGATCAAAAACATAATTCCAGCCTCGTTGATACACTGGAATGCTATCTGCAGCACAATTCTAATATTAAAAATACGGCGGCTGCACTCTTTATTCATCGTCACACACTAAAATATCGGCTTGAACAAATCGAAGAGAAGACGAATAAAGATTTACAGAACGCCCATACACTTACTCAATTTCATCTGGCATTGATGGCCTATCGGCTTGACCATGCAGCATTTAAAGTATTATAGGCAATAAGCGCTATTATCTGGATAAATCTTTAACCCAAAGACTCATATCTTCGAACTTGTCAAAGATGTTGCAGTTCTTCGTCATCCGGCCGGTATATTCATACCCAAGCTGATGGAATACTGCATTCATACCGAACGAAAGAGAACGGGCTAGCGAGTATGCACAGTATATATTGCGCGATTGCAGTTCACGTTCAAGCGCGACAATCAGATGGCGCATCAGTCCATGCTTTCGATGCTCAGGGTATGTGGCACAATCAGTCATCTCTGCATTGTTGTATAAGGTGTTCACCTCCGCCGACGCAGCGCTGACAATCTGTCGATTCGATTCAACAGCATAGAAAATTGTGCCTTCAAGCATGACCTTTTTAATATACGCAGCATCATTCATCGGCGTCGGATATGTCTGAAACACAGCATCATACAATCGGGCAAGCTGTTCAGCATCTTCTGTGGTAGCAAGCCGAATGGAATAACCTTGTGCCAGCAGCTCATCTGAAGGCTTCGTCGGAAGTGTAAGTACCTGACGCAAAATATTATCTTCTTGCATCCAATAATCGCTTGTACGCCGTTCATCTGTAAAATACAGTGCCATGCTATAAGCATCGCCGCCATTGAAATATCTTTTAAATACGCCTTCAAGCATATAGCCAAGGCTAAGAAGTGCCTGCCAATCTTCCGGGCGGGATTTAATGAACACTTTTGTGAATCCGTTTTCCATTGCAAGCTCAAGCACACGTTTATGCATGGTCTGTACATTGCCGCGGTAATCATCTATGCGTAACCGGGCGTTAAAAGGATCGAGACAGATTTCCATCGTGAAATCCTGGCCACGTTCAGTGCGGGAATGGGAGTACAATTCATTTTTTGTTGTCATTAATAATCCTCCGTTCCATTATGTTTTCATAGTTAGAAACATTGCAAAAACCGTGCCGATTACTTCAAAGAAAAGGGTGATAGTTGTGTCCAAGCTAGCAGCAGTCTGGTCAGAAGAGCTAGAATGGCTTCTGGGCATTATTAATGTAGGCATCCACCTTGTCGATAAAGAAGGAACGACCATATTTTTCAATGAAACAATGGCCGAAATCGACGGGCTAGACCGTAAGGATGTTATCGGCCAGAACATATTCGATTTATTTCCTTCCTTGACAAATGAAAGCAGCACTCTTAGCCGCGTACTTCGTACCGGAGAGGAAATCGTGGATAAAGTCCAGACATATATGAATATGAAAGGCAAACAAATTACATCTATTAATAGCACATATCCGCTATGTAAGGAAGGTGACATTATCGGAGCAGTCGAGTTGGCTGAAGACATTACCCGTATCGTTCAATTAAATGATCAGGTCCTTAATCTTCGGCAGCAGCTCTATAAAAAGACTAAAGAAAAGAAAAATGCCCAAAATGATACGCAGTATCATTTCAGCGATCTTATTGGGGAAAGCTCTTTGTTTCAGCAGGCGCTCACGAGAGCCAAACGAGCGGCTCGCACCCAATCGTCTGTGCTTATCTGTGGTCCGACCGGTACGGGCAAAGAGTTAATCGCACAGAGTATTCATAACGCTAGCATTCGTCGGGACAAACCGTTCATCGCCCAGAACTGTGCGGCAGTACCACGTGAGTTGATGGAAGGCTTGCTGTTCGGTACAACCAAAGGGGCATTTACAGGTGCCATTGATCGTCCCGGTATTTTTGAGCAGGCAGACGGTGGTACATTGTTCCTTGATGAAATTAACAGTCTCGATATTATGCTGCAAGCCAAGCTCTTGCGTGTGCTTCAGGACGGGCGCGTCCGGCGTGTTGGCGGCGCTTCAGAACAGGAAGTAAATGTCCGGATTCTCGCCGCAATGAATATCAGTCCTTACGAAGCGCTAAAGCAGAATATCCTGCGCTCTGACTTGTTTTTCCGGCTGAACGTCGTAAATATCGAGCTGCCGCCGCTCATTCGACGCAAAGAAGACATCATTTTGTTAACCAGACATTTTATTGCAAAGTTCAACCAGACATTTGCCATGAAAGTAACCGGTATCAGTGAAAAGGTTGCACAAACGTTTCTTACGTATGCTTGGCCAGGAAACATACGTGAATTACGCCACACGATCGAAGCGGCGTTTAATATGCTTGAGGAAAATGAAGAGCGGATTGAGCTGCACCATCTGCCGCTTCAGTTTACTGAATTGCCGATGGAATCTATAGCCACATCAGATACAGAGGCACCAAAGTCTGCTCCATCTGCCTATCCGATGAACCTGCCCGGCTATATTGAAAGCATCGAGCGGGTTATGATCGAAGAGGCCCTCAAACACCACGAAGGAAACGTAAGTAAAACAGCAGAAGCGCTCGGTGTTAAGCGTCAGGCTCTTCAGTATAAAATTAAAAAATTCAATCTATAGACAAATTTTTGGCAGCAAAAAAATCACAAAACGCCAATTTTTTTGCAGGTAATTTTATTATCTTACAGAGGGAATTTATCCCTCTTTTTTTTGTAACCCTTATCAAATCAGTATTTTTAGAATCTTTTATACCTTGGCATACATTTTGCTGTATAAAAAAGCGATGAGAACACGCTAAGGAGGTACAGCAAATGAGCTTACTGGAAAAAGATTTAAATAAAGGTCAACACTCCCCTGCATTAGGTGAAGGCTGGCATGCCGCTCCAGCAAAAACGCGCAATTTCCGTGATATCGATCTTTGGAAAGATGTAACTGATGAACAATGGAACGATTGGCTCTGGCAGCTTACCCATACAATAAAAACTGTAGAAGATTTAAAGAAAGTCGTAAACTTGACGCCGGAAGAAGAAGAAGGCGTACGAATTTCCACACAAACCATTCCGCTGAATATTACGCCGTACTATGCATCACTTATGGATCCGGATGATTCACGCTGTCCTGTGCGTATGCAGTCGGTTCCAGTGTCAGCCGAGATTATGAAAACAAAATACGATTTAGAAGATCCGCTGCACGAAGATGAGGATTCGCCGGTGCCAGGCCTCACACACCGTTATCCAGATCGTGTACTATTTTTAGTAACCAACCAGTGCTCGATGTATTGTCGTTACTGTACACGCCGTCGCTTTTCTGGTCAAGTAGGCATGGGCGTGCCCAAGAAACAGTTGGATGCGGCTATCAACTATATTGCCAATACGCCGGAAGTACGCGATGTGCTCATATCCGGTGGCGATGGCCTATTAATTAACGATACAGTACTCGAATATATTCTAAAAAACCTGCGTGCGATTCCACACGTAGAAATCATTCGTATCGGTACACGCGCTCCAGTCGTATTCCCACAACGGATTACAGAAAACCTATGCAACATTTTGAAGAAATATCATCCGGTATGGCTGAATACGCACTTCAATACACCGCTTGAGATTACACCAGAATCAAAGCTCGCCTGTGAAATGCTTGCGAACGCTGGAGTTCCTGTTGGAAATCAGGCCGTTATTCTTGCAGGTATTAATGATAGCGTGCCGATTATGAAGAAACTAATGCATGAGCTTGTAAAAATCCGTGTTCGCCCATACTATATCTATCAATGCGACCTATCCGAAGGCATTGGCCATTTCCGTGCACCGGTATCCAAAGGCCTGGAAATTATGGAAGGTTTGCGTGGTCATACATCCGGCTACGCCGTACCGACATTCGTAGTGGATGCACCGGGCGGCGGCGGCAAAATTGCACTGCAGCCAAATTACATGATTTCTCAAAGTCCGGATAAAGTCGTGCTACGCAACTTTGAAGGAGTTATCACCTCCTATCCGGAACCAAAGAATTACGAAGCGGGACGTGCAGACGCATACTTCAACGAGCATTATGGTATTGCACAAGAAGAAGAAACGGTAGGAATTAGCGCCATTATGCGGGATGAAAAATTCAACCTCGTACCAGAAGGTCTGCGCCGAATGAATAAGCGGAAACAATATGAACAGACCGACGATCATACTTCTCTGAAAGACCGACGCGACAAGCGGGACGAGATGAAGGCAAAGCTGGCGAAAGCAAAAGAGAACAATTAACAAGCAAGGGGGAACATAAATGAAATGCATCTGGTGCGAAACCGAGGCAGCCATAGAAGGTGTCCAGGATTGCTACTGGGTTACGCCGGACGGAAAAAATACCGTGCACATTCAAGATATTCCTTCGGTTGACTGCCCAAATTGCTACGATAAATTCGTCCCGGAAGACACCTCACAAAAAATTGATGATGCTCTTTATTTAAATGACATCTCCTCCCTGGGTACGAAGTTCACATATGAACAATTACTCCAGGCGCCCCGTATCAACATGTTTAAAGCAAAATCAGAGTAAATCCATAAGTACGAGACGTGCAACCACCCTGCCGTCTCGTACTTTTCTTTATATCTTCTCGTTTCTTCACGTATGAAATTTCGCATTCTCTCCAAAATAATAAAAGCGACTACTTATGACAGAAGGAGAATGCATATGGCAAGCAAGGCGAAAAACAAGAAGCTTACTCCCACACAAATCGAATATCAAACAGTTGCACAGGCGCATGAACCACCTCGTCCCGTGCTCAAAAATGTACTGCGCGCCTTTTTTATTGGAGGTGCTATCTGTTTGTTGGGACAAATTATTCAAACATTCTTCATCACCTACTTTAAATTTACGGAGAAAACAGCCGGAAATCCGACCTCTGCCGTTCTTATCTTTATCTCCGTTCTTCTAACCGGGATTGGTGTCTATGACAAAATCGCACAGTACGCTGGAGCCGGTACAGCCGTACCTGTGACAGGGTTTGCCAACTCTATTGCTTCAGCGGCACTGGAGCATCGCACCGAGGGGCTTGTATTGGGGGTTGGCGGCAACATGTTCAAGCTGGCCGGTTCTGTTATTGTATTCGGCGTTTTCGCCGCCTTTATTATCGGTCTGCTAAAATGGGCCTGGACAGCGTTAGGAGGGGCCGCATAATGCTTCAGGGACACCAGTCATGGATTTTTCAGAGTAAGCCTGTCATTCTTTCCTCCGCCACTGTCGGAGGACCGTTTGAAGCACGTGGAAATCTGGCCAACGACTTCGACCTTCTCTACGGAGATATTTGGCTCGAACAGGACAGTTTCGAGAAAGCAGAAAAGAAAATGCTCGAAGATGCCTGCGATACTGCTATCAAAAAAGCGGATATTCAAAAAGGCGACATTAACTTCTTTCTGGCCGGTGATTTAATGAACCAGCTTATCTCAAGCAGCTTCTCTGCCCGTACGGTCGGCGTGCCTTATCTTGGGATTTTTGGCGCCTGCTCCACTTCCATGGAGGGCCTGGCACTCGCTGCCCAGCTTGTTGACAGCGGAGCTGCTAAATATGCGCTGGCCGGAACATGCAGTCATAATTCCACGGCGGAAAAGCAGTTCCGTTATCCGACAGAATACGGCTCACAAAAACCACCAACTGCTCAATGGACAGTCACAGGTGCAGGAGCCGCGATCGTCGCCTCTTCCGGGAACGGCCCGCGTGTCGTCTCAGCCACTATTGGTAGAGTCATCGATATGGGGATTTCCGATCCATTTAACATGGGGGCTGCGATGGCACCGGCAGCGGTCGATACAATCGAAGCACATTTCCGCGACTTGCAAATTAATGCTGATCACTACGACATTATCGCTACTGGTGACCTGGGGCAGGTCGGGCATGACATCGCTAAAAATTTGTTCAAAAAACATGGGATCAACGTTCCCGAAAGCAAACTGACGGATTGCGGTCTACTTATCTACAGCAAGGACCAGGAAGTAATGTCTGGAGCAAGCGGCTGCGCTTGCTGTGCAACCGTAACATATGGCCATCTTCTTAGACGCCTACGAGCTGGAGAATGGAAACGCATGCTCATTGTCGCAACGGGCGCGCTCCTCTCCCCCCTCAGTTACCAGCAAAATGAAACCATTCCTTGCGTGGCACATGCGGTTGCTATCGAACAATAATTTCATAGACAGGAGGCATGCAGCATGATTTTTTTCTGGGCTTTTGTCATCGGCGGTCTTATCTGCGTAATTGGGCAGCTATTAATGGATGTAGGAAAATTGACGCCTGCCCATACGATGTCCACCTTGGTCGTGGCAGGTGCTGTGCTTGCTGGATTTGGCTGGTATGAACCGCTTGTCAAATTCGCCGGGGCCGGCGCGACCGTACCGATTACTAGCTTCGGTAACGCACTCGTTCACGGGGCCATGCAGGAAATGAAAGCTGACGGTGTCATCGGCATTATTACTGGCATCTTTGAAGTAACAAGCGCTGGAATTTCAGCAGCTATTATTTTTGGCTTTCTTGGCGCTTTAGTGTTTAAACCAAGAGGATAAGTACATACTATCTGCTGTGGAGGTGAAAGTTATGACAGTATCAGCACAAGTGAAACAGGCAATCGCAAGCTTGAAAAGCGCACAAGCCAGCCTGGAAACATTCGCATTAAGCACACAAAACCAACAGGCAAAGCAGCTTTTCACCCAAAACGCTCAACAAACACAGGCAATTATCGATGCGCTAGAACCAAGGGTTCAGCAACTCGAACAAGAAGAGCCTCAGTACAAAGGGTTTTAATTTGCGAACGCCAAGGTGAGTCTTTGACTCACCTTCCTTATATTCCAACGAGGTGAATACACATGAACGATGTTGTCCAAATCGCCTTACGCGCCTTCTTCGCGCTTGTGGTCTTATTCGCCATTACCCGTTTTAGCGGGAAAAAGCAACTGGCACAGCTGACATTCTTCGAATACATAGTCGGCATTACGATCGGTGACATTACCGCTGTTATTGCGACGGACATCGAGAACAATCTAGTTCACGGCTATACAAGTCTCCTGGTTTTTGCCGCTATTCCATTTTTTGTTGATTATCTATCATTAAAAAGTAAATTTGTCCGCCAACTATTTGAAGGAAAAGGTACAGTGCTTGTAAAAAACGGTAAAATACTGGAAGATAACCTGAAAAAAGAGCACATTAATACAGATGAACTCCTCGCACAGCTGCGTTTGAAAAATATGTTCAAAGTAGCGGATGTAGAATTCGCCATACTGGAAACAAATGGACAGCTTAGCGTCATGCCCAAAAAGGATGCGCAGCCGGTTACAGTAAAGGACTTACAGTTAAACCTCCCTGCAGAGGTGGAACCGGAAACAGTCATTATGGATGGTCAAGTTCTGCTCGATCCGCTCAGGGCAAGCGGTCGCACTGCCCAATGGCTCGATACTGAACTGAAAAAGACAGGTGTCAAACTGGAAAATGTATTCCTAGGCCAGGTCGATGATAAAGGAGCACTGTATCTGGACTTGTACAACGATCAGCTTCAGGTACCGCAGCCAAGCGAGAATCAATTGCTCCTTGCCACATTGAAAAAATGCCAGGCTGACTTTGAAATGTTTGCATTGGAAACACAGAATAAGGAAGCTAAACGACTCTACAGCAAAGCCGCAGATAAATTGCAACATACTATCGAACAAGTAAATCCTTATCTTCGTTAAAACAAACCCTCGCATTTCATTATGAAAGCGAGGGCTTGTTTTGTTATATATTTGTTGTAGAAGCATGTTTCCAGCTAAGCGTCAATTTTTCATCCTTGCAGTCTACAATAACTGTCGTCCCGCCTGTAACCTGCCCACCTATTAGCGCTCTTGCGATAAGGGTTTCAAGATGACGTTGCAAGAATCTTCGTAACGGACGTGCCCCATAAACCGGATCGTAGCCTTCCTTTGCGATGTGCTCTTTAGCTGCTTCCGTTAATGCTAGTTCAACACCGCGCTCAGTCAACCGTTTCTGTAGATCGGCGATGAGAAGCTCAACGATTTGGCCGATTTCAGTAACAGTTAGCGGTTTGAATAATACGATTTCATCTACCCGGTTTAAAAATTCGGGCCTGAAGTTCATCTGTAATTCGCCCATCACCTGCTTGCGGGCTGATTCTGTAATTTCACCCGAATCCGTAATGCCATCCAGCAAAAAACCTGAGCCAATATTTGATGTCATAATAATGACTGTGTTTTTAAAGTCAATCATCCGGCCTTGCGAGTCGGTAATTCGTCCATCATCAAGCACCTGAAGCAATACGTTAAAAACATCATGATGCGCTTTTTCGATTTCATCGAACAGAATAACCGAATACGGTTTGCGCCGTACAGCTTCAGTAAGCTGGCCTCCCTCCTCAAATCCTACATAACCGGGAGGGGCACCGATAAGGCGGGATACGCTGTGTTTCTCCATGTATTCACTCATATCAATGCGTATTATATTATCCTCAGTATCAAATAGCGTCTCTGCCAGCGTTTTGGCAAGTTCTGTTTTCCCAACACCGGTAGGACCTAAAAAGATAAATGAACCAATCGGACGTCGTGGATCTTTAATTCCTGCACGTGCACGAACAATAGCATCCGCAACACTATCTACCGCTTCTCCTTGGCCTACGACACGCTGATGCAGAATTTGATCCAGCTTCAAGAGCTTTTCCCGTTCTCCCTCTACCAGCTTGGCAAGCGGAATCCCGGTCCAGCGAGAGATAATACGTGTGATCTCCTCCTCGGTCACCTCTTCTCGCAACAGAGACTCTTCCTCTTTGCGACCAGATTGCTTTTCCTCCTCTTCCCGTAGTCTTCTTTCTGCTTCAGGAAGCTTGCCGTACTTTAATTCGGCGGCTTTGTTCAGGTCGTAGTCACGCTCTGCCTGTGCTATTGCTTGATGAATTCGTTCTATTTTCTCTCGTAGCTTCCGTATATTCCCGAGAGCCTGTTTTTCTGCCTCCCACTGCGCTTTCATGGCTGCCAATTTCTCACGTCGCTCGGCCAATTCCTTCTGCAGTTGTTCAAGCCGCTCGCGACTGGCCGGATCGGTTTCTTTCTTCAATGCAGCTTCCTCAATTTCAAGCTGCATAACCCGGCGTGCAACTTCATCCAGCTCTGCTGGCATTGAATCAATTTCTGTACGGATCATCGCACACGCTTCATCCACCAAATCAATTGCTTTATCCGGCAAGAAACGGTCCGTAATATATCGATGGGACAATACGGCAGCCGTTACAAGAGCATTATCGTGAATTTTCACGCCGTGGAAAACTTCAAACCGCTCACGCAGACCGCGCAGAATAGAAATTGTATCCTCGACGGTTGGCTCATCTGCCATAACGGTCTGAAACCTGCGTTCAAGCGCCGCATCTTTTTCGATATATTTGCGATATTCATCCAGCGTCGTAGCACCGATGCAATGCAACTCACCGCGCGCAAGCATCGGCTTGAGCAAATTTCCCGCATCCATCGATCCTTCTGTTCGGCCCGCACCCACAATCGTATGGATTTCATCGATAAACAGCAGAAGCTTTCCCTCACTTCGCTTAATCTCTTGCAGTACCGCCTTCAGCCGCTCCTCGAATTCTCCGCGATATTTAGCACCAGCGATAAGAGCCCCCATATCGAGCGCGAAAATGCGTTTATCACGAAGACCTTCTGGCACATCGCCCCGAACAATGCGGTGGGCCAAACCTTCCACAATCGCCGTTTTTCCGACGCCGGGCTCTCCGATAAGCACCGGATTATTCTTCGTTTTACGTGATAAAATTCGAATGACATGACGAATCTCTGCATCGCGCCCGATAACCGGATCAAGTTTATTGCGGCGTGCTTCTTCTACGAGATCATGGCCGTACTTCTCCAGCGCTTCATATGTTACTTCCGGTGTGGCGCTGGTAACACGCTGATTGCCTCTTACCTCATTCATAGCGGCAACAAATGCTTTGCGGGTAATACCATGATTCGTAAACAGACTACGCAACGATGGCACGCTCTGTACCACTTCCAAAATACCAAGAAAAAGATGCTCGACGGATATATATTCATCATGCATCGCTTTTGCCTCGTCTTCCGCCTTCAATAAAATGTTGTTAACACCAGAACTGATATAGATTTTTCCTGCTTCCCGTCCGGAACCGGATACGCGTGGCTTTTGCTCCAGTCTTGTCTCAATATCACGGATAAAGCCTTCAGGCGATATATTCATCCTATACAATAGACGCGGCAGCAGCCCTTCATGCTGCGTTAACAACGCAAGCAACAGATGCTCCGTCTCCACTTCTGGATTGCCGTACCGAAGCGCTTTTGTCTCTGCTTGCTGAATCGCCTCAAGCGATTTTTGCGTAAAACGATTCATATCCATAATCCATTGTACCTCCTTTTTATTCATTTTTCTTTTCCCCAGGCTGGCATATACTACATTTTAATCCACCTTAACAGGCAGTAATACCCCGCTGAGTGAAGTTTCACTTTATATTATACCCTTCCCTTTTGAGGTAAAAATACAAAGATTCCCTCTGAAGGAAATGTAGTAGAGTAAAGGACATCTTCTTCTCACATACTACTTCTAAGAATGCAAGAATTTATTAGGAGGAGATAATATGGATAAACAAAAGCAAGGCACTCCGACCACCCTGAAAGAATTGGAAAAAAAACATGAAATACAGAAGCAAACCTTAAGTACACCAGAAAACAACAAACAGCTAAAAGAGATAGGACAAAAAAAGGAGGAGATGATACAAGATGAGCCGTAATAATGTATAATACGCATGCAACGGGGCCTCTCATTAATTGGTGAGGCCTTTTTTCGTTGTACGCCTTACGCAAAAAAAGACCACTCCAGAGGAATGGTCTACTTTACTATATGAAGAAGCTTCTGCTTCGCCTCTTCAACATCCATATCAATACGGGTAAGAATGTATATCCAATCCTCCGTTTGTTTTCTCATATGATAAAAAATAACCGGTTTCTCATGCTTGAGAACTGTCACAACTTCAATGGTCGGGGTAGTCTCGCCAAATGCTTTCTTTCTTAGAAATCCTTTCAAAAAGCTTGTGAAAACAAACAAATTCTGTGGATGATCCGTATAATTTTCTAACAGTACAAAAAAATCTTTAACCAAATCACGAATATGAACTTTATATGCTTTGCTATTCATTGCTTTCCTCCCGGCAACTGGCTGGCATATCTATGGATAGAAGCCCCTATAGTTTTGCGTCCTTATCTTTCAATAAGTTTGCCTTTTTCAACAGGAAGATTATATCATGAAAATAGACCTACAATAAACAATAAAAATCCTTTGTCAATAGTGCCATGCAAATATCCCCTTTACTGACATAACTTCTTCACACAAAAGGAATGTATGTTCCCATTATCCACAGAGTTATTCACACTATTCACAATGCATAATTTTTCTTTTCGAAGGAATCAATAGGTGTGATCAGACATTCCAAACATAGTAGAAAAACTTGCCATCCTTCATCCAACCATTCGATTCGTACAAGCTTTGTGCAGCAACATTGTCTACAGCCGTTTGCAGCTTTAGCCCTTTCGCCCTGGTTTCCCTCGCCAATTGTTCGGCTGCTTGCAAAAGCTGCTTCCCTACTCCTTTCTTCCTGCTGGCCTCAGTTACATACAAATCGTTTAAAATCCAAAGTCGCTGCATAGATACAGAGGAAAAGAGTGGATACAGTTGGACAAAGCCTGCATACTCACCATTCTCAACAGCTACAAAAATAACAGAATCATTGTTCTCAAGGCGTTCCTGGATAAAGCGCTTTGCCGCCTCTATATCTGAAGGCTGCTGGTAAAAAACTCTGTATAGATCAAATAGTGCAGAAACACTGTCTACATCTTGCAATGTGGCCTTATAAATCTCCATTTCAAACTCCCCCTTGTTATACAAAATAATCAACTATTTTCCTGAGCAAAAAATGTGCCAGCGTTTACTGCGTGTATCCTTTTGAGATTTTTCTATGGTATACAAAGTCTATTATGAATTGTATACATATCTGAACAAATGTGGAATTGCATTATCAAGAGTGTTGATTCTCCAGTACGATCCAGAGTGGAGCGTCACCACACCGTGCCCCAAACAGGCTACGCTTTGCTTTTATTAGGCATCAAAAAAGAAGGGTGCTTGTGCAGCCCTCCTTTTCAGATTAATCGTTCAAAACAAACTCAAGCATCTCCCACTTCTCATAATCCTTATTGTTATGGTCCTCATACGTGACTTTTACTTTCTGATTAAATAAAGATTGCTGCAAAGATTTTGTTAGCGCTTTGTTTTCCTTGTTCGCATAGAAAAGCCCAAAGCTCCAAGTAGCTCCATTTACATCACCTGCAGTCTCTAAGAAATATCCCTTTTCTTCCGGATCATAATATACACGTTTAATTGTTGTATTTTCTATTTTCACCTGAGCAGATGCCACACCTGGAAGCAAGGCAAACATAAGAATAAAAGCAACCCAAAACTTTTTCATGTTATCCCCTCCCTTTTTTCTTATTCTACCAAAAAAACGAACATAATGGAAAATTTTGTAGATAAAATATCTTTTCTTTTCATTTTCTATACATTTTAATAAAAACGACTTTTGCATGATGTTGCATACTCATGGTAAAATGTTCTTAACCAGTAAATGTAACCAAAGCAAAGACTTCCCCTTATCGGCTAATAGGCCAATAGGGGGCATTTTTTTACTTTTTGTTAACTTTTGTTTTAATCTGGAGCTATATAATAAGAAACTAAGAACAGTCTATACTGGTTCTCCTAACGGTGCTCCTTTCTGTCATGCAGCAGAGAGGGGCTTTTATTTTAGTATATTAATATCAAGGGTGTTGATTATCCAGTATGATCCAGAGTGGATCGTCATCACACCCGTGCCCAAACGGGCGTCGGTTCGTCTCCCGCACCGAGAGGCCCAGATGTTTTGTCGGTCCGGCCCTGGTGCTACAAAGCGGCCGTGTCTCTTCCTCGTGAGAAAGACGAGGGAACACGCCGACGCGTGCACCTTCTTTCTTCCACCTTATGGATAATCAACAGGTGTGTATTAATATGTCCTTCTTTAATGCACATGCGAATCATCAAATGCTAACAAGCATTAAAAATACCGGATTCCATGTGTAATTTGATCAAAATACTTGCTTCCATACAGATTGTACATCCTTTTCTTTATTGGCATGATATTTGCTATGGTATAATGTACTGACAAGTACTCTCTTCATTTGTCACCTTCTAACCACGGAAGCGAGACATCCACCCTTTCTCTCGCTTCCCTTTTTATTTTGATTCTCCCTAAACATCAATCATTTGCTGAACATATAGGATTAAAAAAATAAAAGCACCGCATGGGTGCCCTAAATTTCTTCTTACATATGTTATTTAATGGTTTTTCCTGTTTCTTTATTCTGTCCATCTATAGCAGCGCTTTGCACATACCTCAATTTTTGAAAAATAAACCATGTTGTTATTACACACAAAAGAATTGCAATCACAATAATTACAGAGAAGGTTTCTGCTATACCATTCATTGTTTCAACCGTCTCTTTTCCCTTTCCCACTTTTCTTTTTCCTTTTTCCAATACTGTTGTACACATAACTCCCAACTACTTTTTGGATTAGGTAAAGCTACTTTTAAAACCATTTATATCCTCCTTATCCTTTTTCACCCTTTTATTATGCATCAAGATAAGGTTTTATATAACTAAAACTTATCGTCAAATTCTGCCAAAAATTGCATCGTTAAAATAACACTTGTTCCCAAGAGCATTGATGAAAACTGAAAGGAGGGGGTAGCAGGAAGCTCCCTCTTCAAGAGTGAGCTAAGTGGAAGCGGTTCAAAATGGAGCCATATAGCGCCCAGACTGATTAATACTATAAAAAGTATTCCCATTCTGCTGAAGCACACTTAGACTATTTCCTTCAAAGCCTATCCATTCCAAACCAAGCGTATAACCTGTTTTTGATTTTGTAACAAACAAAATATTAAACATTTGTGGATCAATTTCACCTTGATCATCCACACGCCATGTCGATACTTCATCATATGTTGCAGGAAAATCTTTAAATACAAGTCCATTCGGCGTAGTCATAACAATACTCGCCAATACATTTTTTCCTTTTCTTTCAAATTCAACAAGACCAATTTGAACACCTGGTGAAATCTCACCGATTAATCCTTGCTTTATAACCTTACGTTTTTTAAACTCTGTGACTCTTCTAATTATTTCATCAGAAAATTCCTCTTGCTCTACTGGTTTATACGGAAGAAATGTATGTCCCTGGAAAGCATCTTTTTCTATAAGAAGGCAGCTTTCATTTTCTTTAAACTTTCCGTTAACAACATCGAACCATGCACCTGCATCCTGTGTAATATTACTTGCTGCATTTCTGTGATTGCTATGCTTCCCTTCCTTTTGATACTTTACATACTTTACACTCCGTACGTTTCCGGGCGAGCATATTACTTTCGTAAAGCGCTTTGGTCGATCAGACGAATTTAGATCAAATGCTAACAGATGCTTTCCTGTTTTATCTGCATAAGCAAACGTCACGGCGTCTCCGTTAACTTTACCGGCAAAAGACACTTTTGTTGCTTCTGTATTTGCTATTGCTTCATCCATACAAAGACCACTCACTAAAAATATACTGCTCAACAGGGCTATAAGAGCCTTTTTCACATACACCGTCTCCTTATTAATAAAATTCCATAAAAGTAATTAATATACTGTATGCATAAAAAATTCTACCACGAAATGCTGGTCAATAAAACAGCTCCACACATTTTAAACTTCATACCCTCTATATCAAGGGTGTTGATTATCCATGGATGGATAAATCAACAGGTATGTAATTTTATGAAAAAAGCCTCAGAGAAGCCGTATTTTGAGGCAGCTTTGTTTTTTGATATGGCATCATGTTCGCAAAATAAATCAAAAAAACCTAAAAAAGCTATGATAAATTGAGGGACAAAGGAGTGAATAAAACGTTAAAGAAAACAGGCTTAACCGGAACGCTCTATACATATATCATTTCCCTATCTATTTTTTTAACTTTATAAAACCTTTATAAATCGTTGTTACTCTTAATATTGGCAATAACGGATATTGGATACTCAAAAGGAGGAAACATGAATGAAAATAACTAAACCATTGACAAGAGTTATAGCCGTGGGGCTGGGGATTTCACCGTTATTTGCTTCAACCAATATATCAGCAGCAGCACAGAACACATGGCTGAAACAAAACACCAAAGAAATCAAATCTCTTACATCAGAAGATTATAGCGACCTAGCCTTTTTAAAGCCTCTTCTGAAAGATAAAACAGTGGTTAGTCTTGGTGAGAATTTTCATAGGGTAGCAGAATACAGCGACGTCAAAACAAGGCTTATCAAATATTTGCATGAAGAACTGGACTTTGATGTAATTGCCTTTGAATCGGGTCTTGGTGATTCTGCCGTCATCTATGATAATGCCGACTCCCTAACCGCTCAACAAATGATGGGGGGTTCCATTTTTCCAATATGGCATTCTAAAGAAACGCTTAAGTTGTTTGATTATATTAAGCAGCAGCGTAAAACGAACAAGCCTTTGTACCTGGCAGGATACGATATGCAGTTTACGTCGGGTTATTTAACGCAATTTATTGCAGCCTGGATTTCCAAGTTAGATAAGGATTATGGCAAACAATATTTCGACTTTGAAATGCAAGGTATAACCGAGCTGTATGCAGTCATGAACAAGTATGGCACATTTAGCAACCGATCTCCTCAATATAAGGCGGAGATTAAGAAAGTCATAGACAAATATGAACCGCAATACAAGAATCTAATCCAATTTATTAAAGATAACCGGGTACAGCTTGCAGCTGCATATCCGAATAATCCCCACATAGTTGATATTGCTATAAAATCGCTCAGTGATCGAATCAAATTTATGGAAATGTGTTTGTATAATGAAAAGGAAAGCTATGAGTTCAGAGACAAAATCATGGCTGACAATGTTGAATGGCTAATGAAAGTTATGTATCCAGGGAAAAAAATAATACTGTGGGCTCACAATGACCACTTAGCCAAAAACACCTCTAAAATCAGTACAATAGAAAACGGAAAATGGATGAACAGCTTTACTAGTATGGGAGAGCTTCTCCATAAGAGATTGAAAGGTAAGGAATACGTTATAGGATTATACATGAATAGGGGGAAAGCCAGCACAATTACTACACAAAAACCTTTCGATATAAAGCCTATGCCTAAAGGAAGTCTTGAAAATTTGATGATGCAGAGTGGATATAAGAATGTATTTATCGATTTATCAAAACACTCTACGCCAAATAAAAATAATGCCTGGATGTTCAAACCGATTTATGCCGCCGAAGACGGAATGACATCTGAAATAATTAGGCCGATGTCAATGAAGTTTGTTCCGAAAGAACAGTATGATGGAATAATCGTAATTGATAAAGTAAAGACACCAACGCCTATTCAATAAAAAATGGAAAGCTTTTTCCTATCCACAAAAGAATCATTAAGCTGCATGGCATTCTATATAAGTTACACTTGATCAAGGGTGTTGATTATCCAGTATGATCCAGA
>NZ_KE952785.1 GCF_000466385.1 Aneurinibacillus aneurinilyticus ATCC 12856 | reverse complement strand
CTTTTTATACCCTGTTCTTAACTTGATGGCTATGAGGACAGCCCCTCAAAATGTTAATCATAATAATTACTTGAAATCTTATTTATTTTCATCGCAACTTTATTTTAAATCTACACAATACCCCTCTAATAATTCCTTAACTATTCAACCGTCAAACTCTTGGCCAGGTTACGGGGGCGGTCTACCGCATGACCGCGCACCTTGCCTGAATAATATGCCAGAAGCTGTAGCGGAATTGCAGCCAAAATTGGCATCAGCAGCGGGTGCGTATCCGGAATATACATGACCTCATCCACTTCCTCCGCTAGCAAATCGTCGCCGATACGGGTAATGCCGACAACGAATGCGTCACGCGCTTTTACTTCCTTAATATTGCTGATCGTTTTATCAAATACACGCCGCTGAGTTGCCAGCGCAATCACCGGAACGCCTGGCGTGATAAGTGCCATCGTGCCATGCTTCATTTCGCCTGCCGCATAGGCGTCTGCATGAATATACGCCACCTCCTGTATCTTCAGCGCACCTTCAAGCGCCAGCACATAGTCGAGGCCGCGTCCTATCAAAAATATATGCTCCTGATCGTCGATTAACTGGGCAAATTGGTCAATCGCATCATGCGTCATAACCAGCGTTGAGTCTACGTCGCGGGGCAAATGGCTCAGTGCTGTCAACAACTTCTCCCGTTGTTCCTCATTCCCGGCTTCCAACTCCTGTGCCATCCAGAGGGACAGAAGCATTAGCACTGCAATTTGTGATGTATAGGCTTTCGTCGAAGCAACGGCCAGCTCTGGTCCCGCCTTCGTCAGCAATGTACAATCCGCCTTACGTGAAATCGTGCTTCCCGCTGTATTCGTAATAGCCAATGTCGGACAGCCCCATTTCTTTGCCTCACGGAGCGCTGAAAGCGTATCCGCCGTCTCACCGGATTGGCTTAAGAGAATAACCAGTGTCCTTTCATCGAGTCTAGCATGCTCATGGATGAATTCAGACGAATATGAGACTTCGACCGGTAGACCAAGTACTTTTTCCAGCGCTTTTTTTCCGATAATGCCAGCATGGTTGGACGTACCGCTGGCCACGATATCGATTTTACGCAAATTCCGCAATGCTTCCGCCGTCCATACCTTCTCCAGCTCAGGCAATTGTACACCGCCAGATGTCAGACGATTCGCCAGCGTATCTTCCAATGCCTTCGGCTGGTCGAAAATTTCCTTTAACATATAATGCTCGTAATTATGCTGAAGCATGTCGTATACTGTTTCATCAGCAAGCGAATACGCCGGCTCTACCACCGTGCCATCCATTTGCTTAATGGTGACCTTGCCTGGCGTAAGCGTAGCTATCTCACCATTCTTAATCGGATAAATCTGGCGCGTGTAAGGCAGAAGCGCTGGAATATCGGATGCAAGAAACGCTTCTTTACGCCCTAGCCCAAGTACGAGCGGATTATCCTGTGAGATTGCAACAATCGTATCCGGTTGCGCTTTAGACATAATCGCCAGCGCAAAAGAACCTTTTAGCATTGGCAGTACTTTCTGTACCGTCGCCTCCAGATCACCCGTATCATATTCTTCGAGCAGATGAGGGATAACCTCTGTATCCGTCTCTGTTTTAAATATATGGCCTTCTTTTGCAAGCATCCGCCTTACCTGCGGATAGTTCTCAATAATTCCATTATGTACAACGGTAAAGCGATGATCGCAACCCGTTAAAGGATGGGAGTTCGTTACCGACGGCGTACCGTGGGTGGCCCAACGAGTGTGGCCGATGCCCAGCGTACCTTGCTTTACCGGTTCGCGCAGCAGGTACGTGCGCAGATCTTTCACCCTGCCCACTGTCTTCCTAATCTCAATATGCTGCGAATCGGATACTGCAATACCTGCTGAATCATAGCCGCGATAATCCAATGTATCCAGGCAATCGAGCAGAATCGGAACCGCACTGCGATTCCCCAAAAAACCTACAATACCACTCATGTGCGTCCATCCTTTCCTTCTTGCTTGCCTTTTCATTATAACGAATTCGAAAAGGTGAATCCAGAAGGCAACTTTTTTTATGTTAGATATCTTAACATAAGAAGGAAAGGATGTGGGTATTAGGTTTATCTGAACGACCAAAGCCACGCAAATCCGGGGCGTACACAGTAAAGTGTTCTGTTTTCATTTTTTCCCCTCATCAAAAAACCGTGCCTGCTATATTAACCCGGCACGGTTTTTGCTTATTACAATTTACTTTATGCGTTTGCGTTTTTCTTCAATACATAATAAAGTAAGGCCGGAACAACTCCCAGTAATGCACATACAATTAGAAAGATCATTCCGCTGAAAACAATAAGATTATAATCCATACCGCAGCACTCTCCTTAGGCTAAAATATGTAACTCTATGTAAGAAAGACACCGCAACTGGCAAGAATAAAACTCATAGCAGGTATTTATCCATATTATAGGAGCTCCATATTAATATCGGGTTACAAATATGTGATCAATGTATGACCGCTGGCTTTTTCTTTTGTTACATATAGCAATCTCTTTGAAAAACCCCGGGGTTGCCGGGGCCAGGTTTATTCATGACGCGGGTACTTGGACTGTGATTCTCCGCCTGGCTGTAACTTGTCCATACGTGTTGCCTGAGTATCCGTGTAGCTCGCGAATTCGCTATCCTGCTTGCCTGGGGTTGCCTGATTGCTTTGCTGGCGTTTGTGATCAAGCGTTGGCGTATACTTTACACGTTTTGACATTATTTCCACCTCCATCTATAGCTTATCCCGTAAATCGGTCCCTATACTTACCATGCATAAAGTTGAACTTTTATGAAACTTTATGCTTATTTTCTTTCCTTGTGCTTTAATAGGGGGGATTTTACATTGACATAGTACCTAATACCCTTATAATCTGTGCATAGATGGTACAGAGGCAACTTTACAATGGAGGAAACGATATGTATTCGGATAAACGACTTTTTGCTTCACTATTCTTTGTACAGCTTCTGTCTTCGTTCCTTGTCCTTGCCGGCCATTACACAGCTGATGTTGATGACTTTATCCAATGGACATTCTGGGAGGCAGCGCTAAATCAGATTAGCCGCTACGGTACAGTTCTATTGGCGATTATTACCGGTTTTTTCACAGCTCATAGCCTGAATAGCAAAAACGTATCAGGTAAGCGCTTCTTCAAAGGAAAAATAAAATATATTTATATCCCTTTCCTGCTCGCAAGCATTCTATATTTCTTTATTCTGCGCAAAGATATACCCTTGCAGGCAGCTGATTGGAAAGATATATTTACCGGTCAAACCGCGGGCCACTTATACTTTATTTTTATGCTATGTCAATATTACGTATTCGCATATGCATTCCGTCGCATTCTAACAAAGCGCACGGTTGTATTTTTCAGTGTATTTTTCCTTGCTGTACAGTATACGTATATTAATATCGTAGCCCATGGGTGGCTAGAATTAGGTGTGCGTCACTTTCTGCCAACATGGATTTTTACCATTTACATGGGCCATCTCCTGTATTGGTATCGAAAAGCTATTTTTACGTTCCTTGAACGCCAGAAAGCTATTCTGGTCGGATTATTGGCTCTGTCCGGATTAAGTATGGTATACTTTGTCCTTTCATCTAAGCTGTACACAGCCAACCATCTGACCTTTGTGCTGGCAACGTTCATGCTGCTCGTATCAGGTGCTACTCTATTGCATTATGTGATTGATGCCCTGCATCTCCGCTTTCAGAAAGGTCTTACCTTCTATATTTATCTGCTTCATCCGGCATTCATTGTGTATGGGAACCGGATTATGAATGATAATTTCGCCATTGATTGGATTTTCCATAACAAACTAGCCTCGGCATTATATCTGCTAGCGATTTATGGAGCTACGTTTGCGGCTTCTTTACTGTGTGCCCTTATTGTGAATCGGGGCTTCGGTTGGCTGTCAAACGATCAAAAACGAAAGCAAGCGTCAAACAATGCTTAAGAGATATAAAAATAAGGAAAAAAACCCTTCTGCGATATTGCAGAAGGGCTTTTCGTTATACTATGCTCTTATGTTTGCGAGCCATGAATCGCCGCGCGTATTTCAGTGCCAGATACCGACTCGTGCATTCCACCACTTGAACCGGATATTCATCATGGCGAATAAAGACGAATACACCATTAATTTCCACCTGCGGAAACCATGCCTGCTGCTCTTGTCCTTTGTAAAAAAACACCAGTTTCTTCGCCCTGGTACGGTGCCCAAATCTAATGCCCCTAATTTTTTTTAGCTCCTGATTGGAGATAAGCTCAAGTACAGGCTGGCCTGATTCATAGTTCAGTCGCTTAATAAACGGATATTTTTCATACAACAGGCGGGAAAGCAATTCCGAGCGCTCTGCTTCATTATTCAACATCGTTGAATATTCTTCGAAATCTTCCATCCAGGTGAATGGAAATGCCTGTTCATTCGTTTGTATTGTTTGAGTATTCACGTCCAACCATCCTCTTTTATGTAATTTCGTTAGTTTATACTACATTATTACCACCGTAAAAAGAGAATGAAACATTTTTTAACTTTTTAGCTAAGAAGTTCCCCATTTCTAAACGTGAAGGCGCGACAGCACCAGTGAGTTATAATACGTAGTATTTTTATACTTTAAAAGAATAAACAATAAAACAAGACTGCCGAAGTTTTTTCGACAGTCTGGAAGCTTCTATTTTTCTTTGACCCTTGCCATAGCCATACCGTCTCCAAGTGGGATGAGTAGCGATTCCAGTCGGCTATCCCCAGCTATTTTTTCATTGAAAGCACGAAGCGCTCGCGTAGAGTCTTCTTGAGCTGTTTCATCATAGACACGACCATGCCACAGCACATTGTCCGCAACAATAATAGCTCCGGGATTTGCAAGACGAATACAATGCTCCAGATAGTTGGAATAGTTCGGCTTGTCGGCATCAATAAAAAAGAAATCGAATGTCTTCCCTTCTCTCTCCAATTGCCCTAAACTATCCAGCGCCTCACCGATTCGGTATGTTACTTGCTCCCCCACTCCAGCTTTCTTCAAATTTGCATGGGCAAGATCGGCATATTCCTGCTTCAGTTCGAGAGAGGTTAGATGTCCTTCCCCTCTTAGTCCCCGCAGCAGGCAAATGCCACTGTATCCACCAAGTGCACCGATTTCGAGGATTTGCTTCGCATTTGCAGTTCGTACAAGCATCGTCAGAAATATACCGCCCTCCGGCGAGACAGAGATAGATGGCATCCCTTGCCGCTCAATGCTTTTGATAACATCTGCAAGTATTTCATCTGGTTGAGCAAATAACGAACGGATGTATTCTTCCTGGTTCATCTTACTGTATCGACTCCTTTTCCTATCCCTGTATTTTATAAAAAATAATAACATGCTGATTATCTGATTATGCTGATTATCTGATTCGCTTTCGTTCATTCATTCCCTGCTGAATTCTATAAAATTCATAACACACGCCTGTTGATTATCCATAAGGTGGAAGAA
>NZ_KE952784.1 GCF_000466385.1 Aneurinibacillus aneurinilyticus ATCC 12856 | reverse complement strand
TCTCCCGCCCCGTTAATACCCAGATGTTTTGCCGTTCCGGCCTTGGCGCCACAAAGCGGCCGTGTCTCTACCTCGTGAGAAAGACGAGGGAACACGCCGACGCGTGCACCTTCTTTCTTCCACCTTATGGATAATCAACAGGCATGATTTTTCATTATTTCACATTTTTCACAAAATCAAAATATTAAAGTGAAAATATTCACAAATGGTTCATTTATCATACATAAACAGTGTTAAAGCTTTCAAACAAAAAAGGGATGTCTCGCCAGTCGCGGGACATCCCTAAACGTTATTGCATTTATTTTCACAGCTGCTTTAACGCCTGATAATTCGCTTCGATCGTCCGTTCGATATCTTCATCCGTATGTGCCGTAGATACAAACATCCCCTCAAACTGGGATGGCGGAAGAGATACGCCGTAATCCAACATTAGACGGAAATATTTTGCAAAGCGTTCCAAATCAGATGCCTTTGCCGTCTCGTAGTTAATAACTTTTTGGTCGTTGAAGAATACTCCTACCATTGAACCTACGCGGTTGAGCTGAACCGGGATACCAGCTTCTTTCGCATTCGCTGCGATGCCTTCTTCAAGACGAGCGCTTTTACGCTCCAATTCCTCGTAAACCCCTGGTTTGCCCAGCTCTTTTAATGTTGCATACCCAGCAGCCATTGCCAACGGGTTACCAGAGAGTGTTCCTGCCTGATATACCGGACCATCCGGTGCGATTTGACGCATGATTTCCTCTTTACCGCCATAAGCACCAACCGGCAGACCACCGCCAATTACTTTCCCCATCGTCGTTAAATCCGGCGTAATACCGAAACGTCCTTGCGCACAATGGTATCCAACACGGAAGCCTGTCATAACCTCATCAAAAATGAGCAAAGTGCCATGTTTCTGTGTTAGCTCACGCAAACCTTCCAAAAAGCCTGGGAGCGCTGGAACTACACCCATATTACCTGCTACTGGTTCCACAATGACAGCGGCCAGTTCATCACCAAAACGGTCAAACGCTACCTTGGCGCTTTCCAAATCATTGTACGGTACAGTAATCGTATGGGTCGCCACAGATGAAGGCACGCCAGGGCTATCTGGCAAACCGAGCGTTGCCACACCGGAGCCTGCTTTAATTAGCAAGCTATCACCATGACCGTGGTAGCAGCCTTCAAACTTCATAATTTTATCGCGCTTCGTATAGCCGCGTGCCAACCGCAGAGCACTCATGGTTGCTTCTGTACCGGAATTGACCATCCGTACCACTTCAACAGAAGGTACAATCTCACACACAATTTTGGCCATATTGGTCTCCAATACGGTCGGTGCGCCGAAGCTTGTGCCTTTCTCCAGCACTTCGCGCAAGGCTTCCTGTACTACCGGATGACAATGTCCAAGGATAAGAGGGCCCCAAGAGCCTACGTAATCAATATATTCATTACCGTCCACATCGTAAATCTTCGAGCCGAGGCCACGCTCCATATAGACCGGATTCATACCTACCGATTTAAACGCACGCACCGGACTGTTTACGCCCCCTGGCATGTATTTCTTTGCCTCAGTGAAACTTTGAATCGATTTATCATATCCTCTTTGCATTCCGTGTTCCTCCTGTTCCATCTTAACTAATCGATTTCTTTCAGCCAGCGTGCCGCATCTTTCGCGGAATACGTAAGAATCATATCGGCACCGGCCCGTTTCAGACCGGTCAGAAGCTCAAGCGTAATCCCTTTTTCATCCACCCATCCACGTTCGGCAGCTGCCTTAATCATCGAATATTCTCCGCTTACGTTGTAAGCCGCTACAGGAAGATCAAAGTTATCTTTCACTTCACGAATAATATCCATGTAAGCCATGGCCGGCTTCACCATCAGCATATCCGCGCCTTCTTCTACATCAGAAGCCGCTTCACGCAATGCTTCCCTACGATTAGCCGGATCCATCTGATATGTCTTACGATCGCCGAATTGCGGTGTCGAATGCGCAGCATCACGGAACGGTCCGTAGAATTGGGATGCGTATTTTACCGCATATGACATAATCGGTGTATTAATAAAGCCCGCTTCATCCAGTCCGTGACGAATCGCAGCTACAAATCCATCCATCATATTGGATGGTGCAATCACATCTGCACCAGCGGCTGCCTGAGATACGGCCGTTTTGACGAGCAGTTCCAAGCTGGAATCGTTATCGACATATCCTTCATGAATCATACCGCAATGTCCATGTTCCGTATATTGACATAAACAAGTATCAGCCATCGTCACAAGCTCCGGGGACCATCCTTTGATTTTGCGGATCGCTTGCTGAACGATTCCATTCTCAGCATACGCCTCCGAACCACATGCATCCTTTTCATTCGGTACACCGAATACAATAATCGATTGAATTCCCAGCTCGGTTACCTCTTGAACTTCCTGCTCCAATCTGTCGAGTGAGTAGTGGAACACACCCGGCATAGAAGAAATCTCCTGCTTCACATTGTTTCCCTCTACTACGAACAACGGATAGATGAAGTCGTTCGCATGCAGGTGTGTTTCGCGGACTAGGTTTCTCATCGCTGCTGTCGTACGCAGGCGACGATGACGTTGAAAATATAAAGACATTATCATATCCTCCTTCGGGATACTACCCGGTATAATTCGACATAGACTCAATCAGCCCGTCAATACTATATTCATTGCCTACTATATGGACTTGAAGCCCCTCCTCCCGTACCGCCCTTTCCGTGATTGGACCAATAACAGCGATATGTACGCCTTCTAGGTACCGTTGTCTTTCAGCCAAACTGAAACCGGACAGAAAATAACGTACGGTCGATGGACTTGTAAATGTAATAATATCAATTTGTTTTGCTTTCAGCTCATTCATGAGCTGGGCAATGCTTCCTTCAGATTTTACCGTATCATACGCGGGCGCATCTGTCACTTCTACACCAAGCGCCGCAAGACTCCTGGGCAACACCTCGCGTCCAATGGAAGAACGGGGAAGAAGCACCTTCTGTCCTGATTTTAATTTATCATGCATTGTTTCAATTAGGTGTTCAGCTGTAAATTTACCAGGGATATGTTGTACAGAAAGGCCCCTTGCTTCTAGCGCGGCGGCCGTCCTTTTCCCTACCGCAGCAATTCGACCAATGAATTCCTCCATGCTCACACCAAGTTCCTGTATACGCTGAAAGAAAAAAGCAACTCCATTCACACTGGTGAAAAAAATCCAGTCAAATGTGGAAAGTCGCCGTAGCGCACCGTCAAGTACTGTCAAATCCGGAGGAGGAACGAACCGAATCACTGGGCAAACAACCGCTTCTCCACCCCGCTCTTCGATTTTTTGAATAAGTTCGCCCGCTTGCTCGCGCGCTCTTGTCACTACAATACGCTTGCCTGCGAGGGAATAGTCCTTATTCATGCTTGATTATCCTTATATACTTTCTCCAGAATTTCATCCGCACCCTGCTCTTTTAGCTTATAAGCCAGATTAACGCCCAATGCTTCCGGATCTTCACTTTCCATCTTTTCCTTCAGTATCGTGCCACCATCCGGCTCAGCCACAAGCCCTGTTAAAGAAACCCTATCATCCGCAACGTTGGCATAGGCGGCGATCGGTACTTGACATCCGCCTTCAAGCGTACGCAGAAAGGCACGTTCTGCCTTAACAGCAAGCGCTGTATCCTTGTCATTTAATTTATCGAGCAGCGCTAATAATTCCGCATCGTTCTCCCGACATTCAATGGCTAATGCTCCTTGGCCAACTGCAGGCAAGCTAATATCTACCGGTAAGAATTCAGTAATGTTGCCGTTCCACTGCATACGCTCCAGACCCGCAGCAGCAAGAATAATGGCAGAGAAACTTTCTTCTTTCAACTTGCGCATCCGCGTATCAATATTGCCGCGAATAGGCTCAATCACAAGGTCTGGGCGAAATGCTTTCAACTGGGCTGCACGGCGCAGGCTGCTTGTACCCACGATGGCTCCGGACGGCAGTTTGTCAAGCGGCTGATTGTCTTTACTAATGAGCACGTCCCTCACATCTACCCGCTTCGGTACACAGCCAATCATAAGACCTGGCGGAAGCATAGCCGGCATATCCTTCATACTATGTACAGCCATGTCAATCTCTCCACTGAGCAGCGCCTGTTCGATTTCTTTAACAAAAAGTCCTTTTCCGCCTACTTTGGATAGTGTCACATCTAGGATACGATCGCCTTTTGTAACAATTTTCTTCACTTCGAATTCGAACGGTAACCCAAAGCTTTTTAGGCGTTCGATTACCCAATTGGTCTGTGTCAAAGCCAGTGCGCTCTGTCTCGAGCCTACTACAATTTTTCTCATCTTATATCTTCCTCCCTATAGCCACTGATGAAAAGATAAAATCGATCCGGAGATCAAGTAGTTCAGCAAAATCAGAGAAAACGCCGCCGCATTCCATAAAGCCAACTTCCGACCAGCCCATCCATACGTAACCCGCTGGTATAAATAGAGGGAATAGACGGCAAGTACGGCCACCGAGACAAGCACCTTCGGATCCAGCCAAATATTTGTGCTAACTTTAATATGTGCCCAGATGGCGCCCAGAATAAGGGCTAGTAATAACAACGGCACTCCCACCATATTCAGGCGATACGAATATAAGTCAAGCAACCCAAGCCCTGGGAGTCTCTGCAGCCATTTATTCCACATCTTCTGCTTCAACATTCGGTCTTCAACCAGATACATTAGTGAAAAAATAAATGAAAGCGAGAACATACCGTATGCAAGCAGCGCCAGACTAATGTGAATGAACAAAAGTTCTGATGTGAGGCGTTCTGTTACCATGGGTGACGCATCTTTATTAGCGAAGAAGTTTAATGCCAGTACGGCAAAACCAAGCACGTTCGTAAAAAATACTAATAAATCAATGCGGAACAAGTAATTGATAATTAGGGAAAAACTAACCAATATCCACGAATAAAAAAAGAGCGTCTCAAATAGCGTCAATACAGGAAAATATTCTTTCTCCAGCATGCTGAGGACAAAAAAGACGCTTTGCAGCGTCCATACAACGGCAAGCAGCCAGAAGGCAATTCGATTCACCTTCCGGCTGCGGTTTAGAAAATCTGCAAAGTACAGCAGAATGCTGCAAGCGTAAATATAAACGATAGCATCGTAGATTAAGCTTTCATGAAGCAAAGGGCATAACTCCTCTCCTCAGGAGCGAAACTAGAAAGCCTGCTGTTCAGTGAGTGCTCGTCGATGACGAACCGGAATATAAGAAGCTTCTTTCTCCTCTGCTTCTTGCTCCGCCTCTTCAAACGAGTTCTCCAACGCGAACAGTTTGATAAACATATCCAGCGCTTCATCCGCGCCCGGCTGTCCGGCCATTTCCTTAATACGGACAATCGGATCATGCATAATCTGGTTAATCAGACTGCGCGTCTGTTTATTAATCATTCGAATTTCCTTCTCAGTTAACTCCGGACATTTATTTTCGATATTACGCATCGCTTCCTGCTGATGCGTAAGAAGCTTCTCACGTAGTGCACTAATTAGAGGCCCTACTCCCAGTGTGTTAAGCCATGCTTTAAAAGTAACCAGCTCTTCACCGATCATAATGCCGATTTTCTCGGCTTCACGGGCTCTCTCACGCATATTGGCGGCAACAATGCCTTCCAGGTCATCAATATCATACAAATATACCCCATCCAGATCGTTAATAGCCGGGTCTAGATCACGAGGTACCGCAATATCTATCATAAACAGCGGACGTTGGCGACGCTTGCGCATGATCGTCTCTACATCACGCTTTGTGACTACATAATCATCCGAACCAGTTGAACTGATGACAATATCGGCAAGCACAAGCGCATCCTGTAATTGTTCCATCGGCATAGCCATCCCACGGAACTTCTCTGCCAGCGAGACAGCACGCTCATATGTGCGATTAGCGACAAGTACACGCGGAGCACCATTTGCATGAAGGTGCTTTGCGGTTAATTCACTCATCTTGCCCGCTCCGAGTACCAGAACAGTTTTATTGTCAAAGTAACCGAATACTTTCTTACCAAGTTCAATAGCAGCATAGCTTGTCGAAACAGCATTCTTATTAATTTCTGTTTCTGAATGGGCGCGTTTGGCCAGCGTAATTGCCTGTTGAAACAGCTTATTAAACACCGTACCTGTAGCACCCTGTGACTGGGACAGTGCGTATGCATCTTTAATCTGTCCGAGAATCTGTGTCTCGCCAAGCACCATGGAGTCTAGACCACAGACCACATGGAATAGATGCCGTACAGCCGCGTCATTTTCTTTAATATAAATATGATCAATGAACTCTTCACGCGGTACATCGAACCACTCCGACAAATAATTTTTGATGAAGTGGCGGCCTGTGTGTAATTGATCGACGACCGCATAAATTTCCGTTCGGTTACAGGTGCCAACAATTACACACTCTAATATGCTCTTTGTGTTCTGCAGCTTCGCCAACGCTTCCGGCTTGTCCTGCTCCAAAAATGCGAATCGCTCACGGATCTCCACCGGGGCCGTACGGTAATTTAATCCGATTGTTAGAATGTGCATAATTGACACCCCATCTACTTTCTTATGTTCATATCTCTTATTGTGCGCTATCCTGGCTTTGCTATACTATGCGCTCGTTTTCACATGTACCTAATTATATCACTTTCTATATTTAAACCCGAAATGAAATATGAAAAATTTATGAAGATCAGTACGTATTCATACCCTATATAGTGTCGTCGCTTTTTACATTATAACAGAAAAAGTGTAGAGGATAAAACGATTGCACCTTACTGTTCACAAGCTGTTCAAAAAAAGTCCTAGCCAATGGAGTAAGGAACCTGTAAAAAAGGAAAAATCGTCTATACAAATGAAGCATTCCAGACATATGCCGGAATGCTTCTCTTACTTTATACTTCTTCTACATGCGTTTTCGGTTTTAACTGTTTCATATAAGGAGTTTGCCGAATTTTTTTCATGTTTTTTACAGCTACATTGTGAAAGTGCAGCTGACTATGCACCCGCTTCTCCCCTTCCATCGGCTGTATTATTGTATAGATGCCCTGGGAATCCAATACCCTTGCTTTCACATTATCCTGCAATTGTACGCTGAGTATTTCTTTGACTCGCTTTTTAAGCGACTCTACTTCAACCGGAAACATAATTTCCACACGTCGTTCCATGTTGCGTGTCATCCAATCAGCACTCGAAAGATACACACGTTCGTCACCACCGTTCTGGAAATAAAAAATACGGGCATGTTCCAGAAAACGATCGACGATACTGCGCACACGTATGTTTTCGCTCACACCTGGAATACCAGGGCGCAGGCAACAAATACCGCGAATAATCATATCGATTTGCACACCGGCCACCGATGCTTTGAACAATGCTTTAATAAGCTTTTTATCTGTAAGAGCGTTCATTTTCAAAATAATATGTCCGGGCTTCTCCGGTGTGCTTTTCGCAATTTCATTATCGATTAACTGCAAAATTTTATTACGCAATCCGTTCGGCGCAGCTTCTATCTTTTTCCACTTGGGTGTTTTCGAATACCCGGAAAGATGATTGAACATATAAGAAGCGTCAATACCAAACTGCTCATCACATGTAAACATACCTAAGTCTGTATACAGCCGGGCTGTCGAATCATTATAATTTCCGGTGCCTAGATGCACATATCGTGCAAGTTTTTGCCCTTCCTGACGTACTACAAGCGTAACTTTGCAGTGCGTTTTCAGCCCTACCAATCCATAGATGACATGGCAGCCTGCTTTCTCTAATTTTTTAGCCCAGACAATGTTGTTTTCTTCGTCAAATCGCGCTTTCAATTCCAACAGCACAGTTACCTGTTTGCCATTCTCTGCTGCTTTTGCCAGCGCATTGACAATTGGAGAATCCCCGCTGACCCGATACAGTGTCTGCTTAATAGCCAGTACATTCGGATCTTCCGCCGCCTGCTTAACGAAGTGAACAACCGGATCAAATGATTCGTACGGATGATGTACAAGAATATCTTTATGAGCAATTGCCTCAAATATGTTATTCTCTCCGATAAAATCAGCCGGCGGCTGAGGCGGCAGACTTCGATAACGCAATTCATTATAACCGGGTACAGAGTAGAATTTCATCAGGAATGTAAGATCAAGCGGTCCTGGCACCTCATAAACATCGCATGACTCAATCTCTAAGGATTCCTGTAGAATCCCCTTCATATAATCATCCATATCGCGGGTCACTTCCAAGCGCACCGCTGCACCCCAACGACGCTTTTTCAGCTCTTTCTGGATTTCTTTCAGCAAATCTTCCGCGCCTTCCTCATCCAGGGTAAGATCGGCATTACGCGTAATACGAAATGGCTTAACCGACAGAATGCGGTTGCCTCTGAACAAAGAGTCAACATAATGGCAGATTACATCCTCCAGCAAAATGAACTGTGCTATGCCTTCTTGACTCGGCAGTTGAATATAACGCGGCAGAACAGAAGGAACCTGTACAACCGCAAATAAAACTTTGCTCTTTCCATCCTTCTCGCTTTCCAGCATTACAGCAAGATTAACGCTTTTGTTTAACAGCATAGGAAACGGTCTGCTTGCATCCACCGCCATTGGTGTTAGCACAGGGTAAATCCGTTCGTAGAAATAGGTACGTAAAAATGCACGCTGTTCTTCCGTTAAATCCTCCGGCTTTGAGAAGGAGATGCCGTATGAGGCTAGAAGTGGAATAAGCTCCTGATGCAACAATTCATATTGCCTATCTACCATATTGTGCGCTTCGACTGAAATCGCCGCCAGCTGCTGCCGCGGCGTCATGCCCGCCTTGTTCTCTGGCGTAGTAATACCATGCTTTTCCTGATCTTTCATGGAGCCTACACGTACCATAAAGAATTCATCCAGATTAGAGCTGGTAATAGCAAGGAACTTGAGTCGTTCCAATACCGGATTGTCCGTATCCTCAGCTTCTTCCAGTACACGGCGATTGAACGCCAGCCAGCTCAGCTCCCGGTTAATATAATAGGACGTATAATCAAAGTCCACCTTATCTTCCCGTTCGTTTACAATAATACTTTCCCCCATCATTCTTTCCCTCTTTCAAGCATAATTTTTATCATTTATCCCGCCTTAACGGGCAGTAATACCTCTATAAAGTGAAATTTCACCTTATGGTTTCATCCACTCAATCTGAAGCGGAAACCCAAACTGTTTTTTAAATTTCTTTTTATGTTCTTCCAGCGTCTTCGCTTCCAAGGATCGCCCATCTATATTCCCCCTGCAATGCATCATAATTGCGTCGCTTGTACGCATAAGCATCACTTCGGACACCTGTTGGCTTTCCGTCCGATCCAATGCCCGCCCTATTAGCAAGAGCGCCCCTAGCTGTTCTACCATTTGCTGCTCGCCCTCTGTTATCATCGATTCATACGAAGCTGCTAGCTGCTGCATCCGTTTCGATCCCTTATACGAAGCGATTAGGGCTGCGAGAAGACGTTGCTTATGCGTAAGTCCTGGAAGAAGCACATGAACCATTAAATAAAAAGTATGCTGTTGCCATTCCCCAAGATTAATCGTGCGTCCGATGTCGTGCAAACGCGCAGCGATGCTTAGCAAGAGCCTTTCTTCTGTACCGTACCTATGTAATCCTTCAGTGGCCAATTGTTCAAACAGTGTACAGCACAAATAATCTACATGCTGCGCATGCAGCACGTTCACTTTATAATGAATCATAAGAGCGCGAATTCCTTCTTCAATTACATCTTTCACAAGTGCGCCGGATTTTGCCTTCAAGCGTGACTCCATATATACGCCGTCACGCAATCCTTTATTACTGACAATAAAGCGCTCGCTTCCAATGTAACTCAAAAGAGCTTTAATAATAACGATACCTGCGATAACAATATCCGCTCTTTCTTTCGACAACCCTTCTACCCCCTGCATCTGCATTGGAGAAAGGTCTTTCAGATGATGAAAGACGGCGTCAACCTGGTATTTTTTCATTTCATAATGATGCAAACTGGCAAACGGGTAGCGCATCATCTTTTGATGAATTTTTGCCAGATTGCGCACTGTCCCTCCCATGCCGACAATCGGAAGCTCTTTCCCTCTCAACCAGGTGTAGGAGGTAAATTGAGCTGTTATATACTTTTCTAATGCTACCAGCTCTTCCATAGTTGGGATTTCTCCCTGAAAGAACTGTCGCGTCAACGTTACGGCACCAAAAGGAAAGCTATGACTCTCGATTAATCTTCGATCCGAAACTCTTACTAATTCCGAACTGGCGCCACCAATATCAATCGTAAATCCTTCAGTCACACACATTGAATTCACTACAGCCAGATAGCCGTAATATGCCTCTTCTTCTCCAGAAAGTACACGAAATGAAAAACCAGTGACTTCCCGGATTCGTCTTAGGAATCCTTCTTTATTTCTTGCTTTGCGTACAGTCGCCGTCGCTACACCTGTGACGGATGAAACGGCTCGTGCCTCGCAAAGTTGTCGATATTGAGTCAGAACCCTTATTACTTCTGCTATGCCCTGCTCGACAATTTCATTACGTTCATTAAGAAATGTATTTAGGCGAATCGTGTTCTTTATGTTATCGACCTCATAGGAGGCTCCTTCAGCTGCTTCATAATAAATTACCAGCCGTACAGAGTTTGAGCCCATGTCAATAACTGCTCTATATTTATCCATTGGTAATCAGCCCTGTCACATCGTTTTGTTGTTTATATTGGCTATTTTAATAAAAAAACATTGAATTTCTGTAAAGTTTTCATGAAGTGTTTCCATGAAACAGAAAATAGAAATCGCTTACAAAAAACTAAATAGCAAAACGTTTGACAACCTTATGCAAAGATTGAGACTGTGCAGATAATAACTCCGCGTCTTCCGCCAACTGTTGAATGCCGACTACCTTTTCATCCATAGCTACTGCACCACGTGCCATGGAGCTGCTAAACTGTTCCGCAATGTCTGTAAGGCCCTCGATAATTTTTTCAATCTCCACAATATCCGTTATTACCTGATTAGCCAATTCATAATTGGATGCTACCTGATGTCTCGTTCGTTCAGCAGCGCCGCTCATCTCTTGGATAGCTTCCCCTGCTATTTGCCCAACCTGCATGCCTTTCTCAATCGCTCCTACACTCATGATCGCCTTCTCTGCAGCCTGCGTAGCCTGGTTTCGGGTATTTTCTAGCGTTTGCAGAATGTCTTCAGCAAATGCCGAAGTACTTTCAGCCAGTTTGCGGACTTCACCCGCTACCACCACAAATCCTTTTCCACTCTCCCCCGCACGTGCGGCTTCGATAGATGCATTCAATGCGAGCATATTCGTCTGCCGGGCAATATGGGTGATCGCCGATACCTTATTTGTAATCTCTTCGGTGCTCTTTGACACTTGGGAAATGGTATAGACCGACTTTTCCACCGCAGATTCAATTTGTTTCATCTGATATTCTGAATCTTCCACCGCCGCTGCTCCACGCCTGGAAATCTCCGTCACCTGTGCAGAAAGGCGACGTGCGCTATCCATATGCTCTTGCATCCTGCGCACTTCACTCATCATTTGGCTCATCATCGCCCTAAGCTCTTCAAGAGACGCAAGCTGTCCTTCCGTGCCTTCACGGAAAGTTTGCATCATTCCTGACATTTGTTCAAATGTTTCCGCTAACTGTCGCGATTCGTTAGCCTGATGACCGCTAACTTCCTGTGTCACTTCGGCAGAAGCAGCGAGTTCGCGAATGATGTCACGGGTACCGATCACAATTTTGTTTAGTTCATAACCCATTTGAGCAAATTGGTTCCTTCCATGACTTGAAGCGGCTACTGTTAGATTGCCGGCAGAAATGCTTCGGGTTACCCGATACCAGTCTTTTAGACGGCTCTGAAGCTGATAATAAAAGACCGTAGCGCCCCCGATACCGATAAGCAGTGACAGCGCTACACTCAAGTAAAAACCCGGTGCGCTTGCTCCCATAATAAGCCCGGCAACGGCACCGATAAGGGAAGGAAAGATTCCCAATCCAAAAACAGCCGGTGTAAGAAATGGCCGATGCATCAAACGGCCCATCCGCAAATTGTATCGCTGTCCGCTTTCTAGCTTAATCACTAGGCAGGAAGCGTCTATTAGCACCTCACCTGTATTACGCTCGTACAATTGTAGAAGCGGTACATCTGTAGTTGCCGCCTTCTCTCCAACCTTATCATTGAACAACGTACCTTCCCGTAATCGGTTCGTATGCAGCAAACCAAGACCTTTTTCATCAACAAGAACAAAATACTCATCATCGTTCAATTCTTCATCCATCATTCTTCTTATTTCTTCAGCACAATGCTCAAATGAATCGGACTTTTGAAGAATATGTTCCATTTTTTTGGCGACATGCTGCACCTTAGCAAGACCGGATCTAGCACTGCGTGAGCGTAACAGCTTCTCCATCAGCATTCCCCCCCTACGATGATGGAAGTTTTACTTTATTAACATAATTCTCCATCCCTTATGCTAAACCTTCCCTGCTCCATAAATAACAGAAGATTTTATCTATTTACTTTATTTAATCTTTCGCTATAATAAAGATTATTTGTATATAGAAGGTGTGAATGAATTGAAAAAGTCTATGATGGCAGACGGAATTTTATTACTGGTCGCATTTGTATGGGGAGCGACTTTTGTTATTGTACAGAATGCGGTTGCCTCTCTTCCTCCTTTGACATTCAACGGAATACGCTTTTTGCTTGCATCAGTGTTTTTACTTTTATTTCTCATGCTGTTCTATCGACCACAGCTTCAGCAAATGAGTAGAAAACTTATATGGTCTGGTATCATCTTAGGCGTTTTGTTATTTGCCGGCTACGCATTCCAAACCATCGGCTTGCTCTACACTACTTCATCTAAAGCCGGTTTTATTACCGGATTATCAGTCGTGCTCGTCCCTTTATTCAGTCTGCTTATTCTAAAACAAAAGCTGAAGCTACCGGCCGTAATAGGTGTATCGCTTGCCGCAGTTGGCTTATATTTCCTAACTTTGGGTGATGCTCTCAATGTAAATCAAGGAGATTTACTCGTATTTTTATGTGCGATTTCATTCGCACTGCAAATTATCTTTACAGGACGTTTTGCACCGCACTTTCCTTCTCTGGCATTGGCATTCGTGCAAATTCTTACTGTAGCCATATTAAGCGCAGGATCAGCCTTCTTTTTCGAAGACTGGAAAGCGACGCTGACATGGAGCACACTTACACTGCCAACTGTATACTGGGCACTTTTAGTTACGGCCATACCAGCAACTGCTCTGGCCTTCCTTGCCCAGACAGAGTGTCAACGATTTACAACTGCGACGCGTGTAGCACTAATTTTTGCGATGGAGCCAGTATTTGCTGCTATAACCGCATACATATTCAACGATGAAATTCTTGGCGGACGCGCACTTATGGGCTGCTTATTCATCTTTATCGGCATGATCCTTGCAGAATTACAGGCAGAACAAATTACAGCCTGGATAAAAAAACGAAAAACATCCTTCTAGACTCACTTTTCTTCTTATAAAATCGAATATTTCAAGGAAAGAGGCACCCGCCTACTAGACGGATGCCTCTTTCACATTCAGGATTCGCTTTCTTGTATGGACGCCGGTGACTCGCTACTTTCTTCATTAGCCTCTTTTATCTTCTGCCAAATGACAGACCATGCTTCATCCTTCCCCTGCCCTGTCTCAGCCGAGAAAAGCACAAGCGGGTCATTTTTCTCCATACCTAGCGTCGTGCGAACTTCCTTTGCGTGCTTTTGCCACTTACCGCGTGGAATTTTATCCGTCTTTGTTGCTACAACAATAATCGGAATACCATAATGCTTTAAGTACTCAAACATTCCTTTATCATCTTTCGTAGGTGTATGCCGAATGTCTACCACCTGGATAACAGCTTTCAAAGGCTTTCTGGTCTGAAGATATTCCTCCATCATCGGACCCCATTTTTCCTTTTCCGTTTTAGACACTTTGGCATATCCGTAACCCGGCAAATCGACAAAATACATCTCTTTATTAATTAGATAATAGTTCAGCGTCTGTGTTTTTCCCGGCTTGGAAGACGTTCGCGCCAGGTTCTTCCGGTTAATCATCTTATTAATAAATGAGGATTTGCCTACATTAGAACGCCCTGCCAGAGCAAGCTCTGGCAGGGAAGCGTCCGGGTATTGCTTAGGGGAAACCGCGCTAATTATGAATTCAGCCTGTGTTACTTTCATGCTCTGGCCACCTTCATTAACGCGACTCTTAACACTTGATCAAGATGTTCGACTGGAATGAATTTCAGATCGTTACGCACGCTTTCCGGAATCTCTTCAATGTCTTTTTCATTTTCTTTTGGCATAATGATTGTTCTTAGACCGGCACGGTGTGCCGCCAACGCCTTCTCCTTCAATCCACCAATAGGCAGGACGCGTCCCCGTAATGTAATCTCTCCTGTCATGCCCACCTCTCGTGATACAGGCACCCCTGTCAGTGCAGATACAAGGGCTGTCGCCATCGTAATACCGGCCGATGGACCATCTTTTGGAATAGCTCCTTCCGGTACATGAATGTGAATATCAGATTTCTCGTGAAAGTCCGGATCAATATCGAGTTCCTTCGAACGAGAGCGGATATAGCTAAATGCCGCCTGTGCGGATTCCTTCATTACGTCACCAAGCTTTCCGGTTAAGGTAAGCTTTCCTTTCCCCGGCACGACAGATACTTCGATGGTCAACGTATCACCGCCTGCTTCCGTCCAGGCAAGTCCTGTTACTGCGCCTACCTGATCTTCGGCTTCCGCCATACCATAACGGAACTTTGGCTTGCCGAGCATGTCTTCAAGCGTTTTAACTGTGACAACAACACGCTTTTTCGTGCCCGCTACAATGGTCCGTGCTGCCTTACGGCAAATCGTCTCCATCATTCGGTTTAAGTTACGAACACCCGCTTCACGTGTATACTGTCGAACCACTTTCAGCAGCGCCTCTTCTTGCACTTGAAGTCTATCGCGGCCCAGGCCATGCTCCTTCATCTGTTTAGGAAGTAAATAATCTTGACAAATTTTTAGCTTTTCAATCTCCGTATAGCCCGGAATATATAGCATTTCCATCCGGTCAAGCAACGGACGAGGAATTGTATGCACCGCATTGGCCGTTGTAATGAACATAACGGAAGACAAATCGTACGGCTCCTCAATATAGTGATCACTAAACGTATCATTTTGGTTCGGATCCAACACTTCAAGCAGTGCAGCTCCCGGATCTCCTCTAAAGTCCATCGACATCTTATCGATCTCGTCCAGAAGGAAAACCGGATTTACAGTGCCTGCCGTCTTAATGCCCTGGATAATACGCCCCGGCATTGCACCGACATACGTACGGCGGTGACCACGAATTTCCGCTTCATCACGCACACCACCGAGGGAAACGCGAACAAACTCACGGTTCAAGGCACGCGCAACTGAACGGGCCAACGACGTTTTTCCGACACCTGGCGGTCCTACCAGGCAGAGAATCGGTCCTTTGAGCTTATTAACCAATTTCTGGACTGCCAAATATTCAAGCACTCGCTCCTTTGCCTTCTCAAGGCCGAAATGGTCTTCATCCAGCACTTTCTCCGCGTTATTCAAGTCGAGGTTATCTTCTGTTCTCTGGGTCCAAGGCAGTGCGATTAACCAATCAATGTACGTACGAATCACATTGCCTTCAGCGCTTGTCGGCGGAGTTTTCTCTAGACGCTCAAGCTCACGCTCTACCTTCTCGACGATATTGTCAGGAGGATTGACTTCCGCCAGCTTTCTGCGCAGTTCCTCTACTTCACCTGCGCGACCTTCTTTATCGCCCAGTTCTTTCTGGATGGCTTTCATTTGTTCACGCAAATAATACTCCTTTTGCGTCTTTTCCATCTGCTTTTTTACGCGCTGACCAATTTTTCGTTCCAGCTCCAGTACTTCGCGCTCATTATTCAAAATGCCAAGAAGCTTTTCGAGACGATCTTTCACAGGAATGGTTTCGAGAATATCCTGCTTGTCCCGAATTTTGAGCGGAAGGTGAGAAGTGATAATATCCGCCAGTCTACCTGGCTCGGTAATATCAGAAACAGAGGCAAATGTCTCCGGAATAATCTTCTTAGACAAATTAATGTACTGCTCAAAATTAGCAAGTACAGTGCGCATAAGCGCTTCGATTTCGGGAGTGAGCTGCTGTTCTTCGTCCAGGAAAGAAATCTGGACTTCAAAATACTCATCCTCCTGAAGGTAGTCTTCTATTCTTGCTCTGTTGACCCCCTCTACAAGTACGCGAATCGTTCCGTTCGGCAATTTAAGCATTTGCTTTACTTTAGCCACGGTGCCGATGATGAAGATTTGCTCCTTCTCCGGTTCCTCAATATGCACTTCTTCCTGTGTGGACAGGAGAATGAGGTTATCGTCCACCATTGCCTTTTCCAGTGCTTTTACCGACTTGGCACGCCCTACATCCAGATGTAGAACCATGCCCGGAAACACCAGCAATCCTCGCAACGGGAGAAGAGGGATCTGTCTCTCTTTTTCGGTTGTTCCCATCTTTTCTACCTCCAAGCCCCTGTATTCGTATTGTTGAAAAATGTATCAAATACAAGGTTGTCTTCATTTCATTTTAGCTTAACTACTGTTCATTGTCTAACCCTCAGTAACGGAAAGCTTTTTTAGCTAAATGGAGGTAGGAGACGGGTTTAATATTTCGGTTGCTTGGCGTAAAGCAGTTTCAAGCGGCTGAACTTGCTCTTCCGGTTGCAAAACGATAGCATGCTTGAGTACTTCATCCAAATGCTCGACAGCGATAACCTGAACCCCTTCCATATTTTTGAAAATATCCTGCCAATTATCCTTCGGAATCAGCACTTTTTTCACACCGGCAAAACGTGCTGCTTCCACTTTGGCCACTGCCCCGCCAATTGGCTTAACCGTGCCATGGATGCTCAACTCGCCAGTCATAGCCACATGGTTGTCTATAGGCTGATTTGTAATGGCTGAATAAATGGCCGTCGCCATAGCAATTCCTGCTGATGGACCATCAATAGGGATACCTCCGGGAAAGTTAACATGTAGTGTATAATCCAGCGTATTAACACCTTGTAAGCGTAGTACCGTCAGTACATTTTCAAGCGAACCACGAGCCATGGATTTGCGGCGCAGCGTTCTTCCTTTGCCGCCCATCTCTTCCTCATCAACAACCCCTGTAATCGTAATTGTTCCCGTACCCGGCTCAGGTACTTTAGCTGCCGTCACCTCAATTTCAAGCAAAGCTCCCATATTTGGTCCGTAGATCGCAAGCCCGTTCACCAAACCAACGAACGTACCGCCTAGTACCTTTTTATCCGGACGTGGCGACTTCTGGCTGCTGTTAACAACCCATTCAATATCAGAGCGAACAATCTTATTGCGCTGTTCGGTAATGGCAATTCCAGCAGCAATTTGTATCATATTTACCGCTTCCCGTCCGTTTGTTGCATATCGAGTCAGGAATTCAACAGCGTTTTCTTCGACTTCCATTTTCATTTTCTCTACAGCGTTCATAGCAATTTTATATACTTCAGATGGAACAAGCGAACGGAAAAATATTTCAAGACACCGCGAACGGATGGCAGGCGGTAATTCATCCGGTGTACGGGTAGTCGCTCCGACAAGACGAAAATCAGCCGGCAATCCATTCTGGAAAATATCATGGATATGCTTAGGTATTTGCTGATTTTCCTCGCTGTAGTAGGCACTTTCAAGAAATACTTTACGATCTTCAAGCACTTTAAGCAGTTTATTTAACTGAATCGGATGCAGCTCTCCAATCTCATCAATAAACAAAATACCACCATGTGCTTTTGTAACCGCTCCCGGTTTTGGCTGCGGTATGCCAGCCTGTCCCATAGCGCCTGCTCCCTGATAAATTGGATCGTGCACTGAGCCAATAAGCGGGTCGGCGATACCTCGCTCATCAAATCGTGCAGTGGTGGCATCAATCTCAGTAAATAGCGCATTCTCATTGAACGGAGAGGCTGATTGTTTCTTTGCTTCCTCTAAAATCACGCGAGCTGCGGCCGTTTTACCGACTCCCGGAGGACCATACACGATAACATGTTGTGGATTCGGACCGCATAATGCCGCACGCAAGGCACGAATCCCATCCTCTTGTCCGACAATATCATCAAGCGTAGCCGGCCGGGTTTTCTCTGAAAGCGGTTCAGATAAGGAAACCGATCTCATCTTGCGTAGTTGTTCCATTTCCTTGCGAGATTCACGATCTACATACGTGCGGCTGCTACGTTGATTTTTCAACAAACTCATGAAATACATGCCGATAATTACGGCAAAGAAAACTTGAATCAGCGTAAGTAGTAGTGTCCAGTTCATATTTCCCTCCTGTTGTGCGGAATGCCAGAAGCCAGCACCTCGTGTTTTCTAGGTGTATTATTGCCTAGAAGGGGGGGGAATAAACGAAAAGAAGCATGGTTGATTTACATATGAAAAAAAGCCATCGGAGATTCTCCAATGGCTTCTGTAAGCAGAAAGTGTATTACGCGCTTTCCGGCTTTTTATTTTTATTGTCGCTCACAAGTTTACCTTGTTTGGTATAAAGCTCAGGATTGCCTTTTTGTTTGACAGTTTCGTCGGTAATAACGCACTTGACAATATCTTCACTAGAAGGCAAATCGAACATAATATCGAGCATGATGCTTTCAATGATGGAACGCAAGCCACGTGCGCCTGTGTTACGCTTAATTGCTTCTTTGGCAATTTCAAGCAATGCACCATCTGTAAATTCAAGCTCAGCTTCATCCATTTCAAGCAGTTTTTGGTATTGCTTGACAAGAGCATTCTTCGGTTCAGTCAAAATACGGATTAATGCAGCCTCATCCAGCGGTTCAAGCGTTGTGATGACCGGCAAACGACCGACAAATTCAGGAATCAAGCCAAATTTAAGTAAATCCTCTGGCAATACTTTCTGCAGGAATTCTCCGGATTTCAAGTCTCTTGTGCTTGCATCCGCTTCTGTCCCAAAGCCGATCACTTTTTTACCGATGCGTCGCTTAATAATGGACTCAATTCCATCAAATGCTCCACCTACGATAAACAGGATGTTAGCGGTATCGATTTGAATAAATTCTTGATGCGGATGCTTGCGTCCGCCTTGCGGTGGCACACTGGCAACCGTACCTTCAAGAATTTTCAGCAACGCTTGCTGCACACCCTCACCGGATACGTCACGGGTGATAGAAGGATTCTCCGACTTGCGCGCTACTTTATCGATTTCATCAATGTAAATAATGCCTCGCTCGGCTTTTTCTACATCATAATCGGCAGCCTGAATAAGCTTAAGCAGAATGTTTTCTACATCTTCACCCACATATCCGGCTTCTGTTAGCGATGTAGCATCCGCAATAGCGAACGGCACATTCAAAATACGTGCCATCGTTTGCGCAAGCAGCGTCTTACCGCTTCCTGTAGGGCCAAGCATCAAAATATTACTTTTAGCTAATTCTACATCATCAATTTTCGAGCCTGTATTAATGCGCTTGTAGTGATTATACACCGCAACAGATAACGACTTCTTAGCCGCTTCCTGACCGATAACATAATCGTCGAGAAATGCACGAATTTCATGTGGCTTCGGAATTTCTTTTAGATCAATTTCTTCCTCTGTACCCAATTCTTCTTCTACAATTTCCGTACATAGCTCGATGCATTCATCACAAATGTATACACCAGGACCAGCTACAAGTTTGCGTACCTGGTCCTGGGACTTGCCGCAGAACGAACACTTGAGTTGGCCTTTTTCATCGTTAAATTTAAACATGAAATCACCCCTTACTTTTGATCATTACGAGTGATGACTTCGTCAATTAACCCGTATTCTTTGGCTTCAAGGGCATCCAAGAACCGATCGCGATCCGTATCGCGTTCGATTTTTTCAAGCGGTTGACCCGTACGCTCAGCATAGATTTGATTGATCTTTTCCTTCGTTTTCAGAATCCATTCAGCGTGGATTTTAATATCCGCCGCCTGTCCGCGAACTCCACCAAGGGGCTGATGAATCATTACTTCGCTATGCGGCAATGCATACCGCTTACCCTTGGCCCCGGCCATCAGTAGGAACGAACCCATACTGGCAGCCATGCCGATACAAATTGTCGACACGTCGGGCTTTATGAACTGCATGGTATCATAAATTGCCATGCCAGCTGTAATTGAGCCTCCAGGAGAATTTATGTATAAGTGTATGTCCTTGTCCGGATCCTCAGCAGCTAAAAATAAAAGCTGCGCTACAACTGCATTGGCTACCTGGTCATCAATTTCGGACCCTAGCATAATGATGCGGTCTTTCAATAAGCGGGAATAAATATCATATGCACGTTCTCCCCGATTAGTACTTTCTACCACATAAGGTATAACACTCATAACGCAATAATCCTCCCTTCAAAACTCGGTATGTATTTTGGTTTGGAAAAACAAGGCACGAATATTCGTGCCTTGTTTGCTGGTTGTTGTTATTATGACATTATTTGCTGTTCTCGACAAGCAGATCGATGGTTTTACGAATGCGGATATCATTCTTAAGGCTTTCCATATTATCGCGGGCACCGAAGATTTTGCTCAGTTCGTCAACCGGACGGTTATACTGCTTGGACAGTTCCTCAAGCTCTTGATTTACATCCTCATCCGTTACTTCCACATTTTCTGCTTTCCCAATCGCTTCAAGCACCAATGTAGTGCGAACGCGTTTCTCAGCATCTCCCTGGAATTGCTCACGAAGTTTCTCTTCATCAAGACCAGTGAATTGGTAGTAAAGGTCAAGATTCATACCCTGGAATTGCAGACGTTGTGCGAAGTCATTCACCATGTGATTCACTTCATTCTCAACCATAACTTCCGGCAGATTAATCTCTGCATTCTCAGTCGCTTTCTCGATTAAAGACTCTTTTTTATAGTTTTCAGCGTCTGTTTTCGCTTTTTCTTCCAGTTTATTCTTGATGTCAGCTTTCAATTCATCAAGCGTATCGAATTCACTTACGTCTTTCGCGAACTCATCATCCAGCTCCGGAAGGTTTTTGCGCTTGATTTCATTTACTTTCACCTGGAATACAGCTTGCTTACCCGCAAGCTCTTGTGCATGGTAATCCTCCGGGAATGTAACTGTTACTTCTTTCTCTTCGCCTTTTTTCGCGCCGATTACTTGATCTTCGAAGCCTGGAATAAATGTGCCAGAACCGATTTCAAGCTGATAGTTCTCCGCTTCGCCACCTTCAAATGCTTCACCATCTACGAATCCTTTGAAATCAATAATAGCGTAATCGCCTTTTTCGATAGCAGCGTCATCCTCAAGCACTACAAGTTCCGCACTGCGGTTTTGCATTTGCTTCAGTTCTTCTTCTACCGCTTCGTCATTTACTGAGAAATCCTTTTCTTCTACAGTCAGGCCTTTGTAGTCTCCCAATTTCACTTCCGGTTTTACAGTCACAGTCGCTTTGAAAACGAGCGCTTGACCTTTGCCCATTTGTTCCACATCCACTTCAGGACGATCAACCGGATCGATACCAGTTTCTGCTACAGCTTCCGTATAAGCTTCCGGCAGGATGATATCGAGTGCATCTTGATACAGGGATTCTACTCCGAAACGCGCTTCAAAAATTTTGCGCGGAACTTTGCCTTTACGGAATCCAGGTACGTTTACTTTTTTAACGACTTTCGTAAACGCTTGATCGATTGCTTTGTCTACACGGGCTTCTTCGACTTCAATAGTCAGTACGCCCTGGTTATTCTCTAACTTTTCCCAAGTTGCCTTCATTTAAACTTTCCCCTCCTAAAGATCTATGACCAATACAAGTGCTGCTGCAAAAAACCCACACTATGTATGTTGTGCTACATCTGCCATTATAACCATTTCATTATATCATAATCAAATCCCTTTTCAACTCTACACATTCAGTATAAAAATTCCTGCAAAAAGTCGCCAGACTATGTAAATTACTACTTAATTCACAGGATATCTTCTGTTCATATATCCTGGGTTCGCGATTCAAGGTGCAGCACTTCGCTTAAGGATTGGTAATTACGTTGGATTTGAAAGGAAGAGACTTGGTATAACTTAGAAATTTCCTGTTTGCTCTGTTCCATACGCAATAATCTGCTTACTCCGTAATGCAGGGCGGCAGCCCACTCATCCGGTGCATCAACGTCTGGATGGAGGGGATACATAGCAAATAAGTATTCCATCCATAGCTGAAATGCGAATGAGATAAATGAAGCATCTCTCTCGTAGGCGATTGTGGACAGACGCTCCAACACATTGCGTTCCCCCTCCGGCATCTCTTCATCATATAGAGGAACGTCTTCGATGTTAGTTTGGAATTTTTGTTCAAACTTATAAAGAAAGACAGGGCCTGTTTCTCCCATTTTCTTGAGTGCCCGCAATGCGAATGTTTTCAGCATCGGATCAGGGTAGACAAGCATCAAATATTCCCGCAAGACAGAAACAGTCTCCGGAGATTGTATATATTTTAATTGCTCAATAGCTCCAAGCTGCTCCTCAAACGTTCCCCCCTCTAGCTTTTCATATAAACGTGAGGCATACGATGGATCCAACTCTGCTTTTTGTAATGCAGTCTGGCGCGAAAACCGTTCCTGTTCCTCCCATTGTTCCCGCTGGGTCTCCACCATCTGGAACGTTTCCTGGATCGCCTTGATTTCAGGCATAAACGGTGCAAGCTCTTTCATGTTCGTTGCTTGTACAAGCAGAGCTTGAATGCGTTCAAAGTCTTCAAGCTTCAGCAAAAGACCAAGATAGGCACGAAATATTTCCGCTACATCGCCAGTCTGTTTTTCCCACATTTGCGCCAGAAGCGGAAGCGCTTCTTCCAACCGTCCTGCACGCATTAAAATATCAGCAGTAGTAAGAAGCGCTTCCGGGTGATCAGGTACAAAACGCAAAATTTCCTGTGCATATTCCAGCGCTTGAACGTAGCGCTCCTCTTCAGCCGCTTTTTTGGCTTCCCGCAAATTTTGCTGTGCAAATCCGGGAAATAAAATTATGTTTTCCTTATCATCCTGTGGCATCCTGTATTCACCTCTCTGTCCTGAGACGCATCCATGTCAGCTAGTTGCGGACAGCAGATGGCAGGATAAACGTACGTTCTAATTTAGGCTGTTTCTTTCCTTCTGGAGAACGGAAAGAAACTTCCACCTGTACACCACCCTCTCTCTCCTCAACGGTGAGAAGCGCGTATGTTGGCAGAAAATACGATCTGGGCAATAATAAACTGCCCGGATTCACATATAGAATTCCATTTTCCTGAATAGCGGTAATCTCATGCGTATGACCGAACAACACAAGGTTCGCCTGTTCCTCCATCGCCCGGTAGCGCAAGCGCATCGCATTCTGCTTCACACCGTATGCATGTCCGTGCGTCTGAAAAATCCGCAGAGCCCCAAGCTCCGTCACTTTCTCCTCGGGTACATCCATATCACTGTCACAATTGCCTCGAACATATGTAAACGCCGGAACCTGCTCGCGCGGATAGCAGAAATCCCCACAGTGAAATGCAGCGGCATGGGAATGACGTGCAAGGATTCCCGGCAGATGCTCTACGCTTCCATGCGTATCACTTACCACAATCACTTTCATAGGAAACGCTCCTTAAGCAAGCCTTCCAGCTTACGCAACGCCACACCTCGATGGCTTATCCGGTTTTTTTCTTCCGGGGAGAGTTCGGCCATCGTCTGCTGCTTGTCCGGCAGGAAGAAATGCGGATCGTAGCCAAACCCCCTCTCTCCTTTAGCATCAAGCACAATTATCCCTTCACACGTTCCTTTGGCAAGCAATGTCTGGCCATCCGGAATTGCAAGCGCAAGCACCGAGACAAAGCGTGCCTGACGCTCCTCTTTTGCTACATCACGCAGCATTCCTGTGAGTTTTTCGTTATTTTCATCATCAGTTGCATTAGGTCCTGCAAAACGCGCAGAATACACGCCGGGCTGACCGCCCAGCGCGTCCACTTCCAATCCAGAATCATCAGCTAATGCCGGAAAGCCGGTAAAACCTAGGATTGTCTCCGCTTTTTTCCTCGCATTTGCTTCAAATGTTTTTCCATCCTCTACTACATCAGGCATATCCGGTATGTCTGCAATCGTAAGAATTTCGACATCAAACTCCTCGAACATGCGACTGAATTCGCGAATTTTCCCTTTGTTTTTTGTAGCAAGAACAATACGTTTCCATGGAAAAGTTTGCTTACACATTTTGGATCGACTCCCCGTCCGTGCTTCCAATCGATTGTCCAAGCGGCCCTAGCACTTCTTTTTGCATAGCAATTAAATCTGAAGCCCCTTTTTTCCCATATGCTAACAATTCCTGCAGTTCTTCTGGACTGAATGGAGCTTCTTCTCCTGTACCCTGAATTTCGACGTATTTTCCTTGCCCAGTCATGACAATATTCATATCCACTTTGGCCTGTGAATCTTCCTTATAGCAAAGGTCAAGATGGGCTTTCCCCTCCACAATACCGACACTAACCGCCGCAAGAAAATCTGTTACCGGCAGGCGGGGGATAAGATGCTTCTCCACTAACTTACCCATTGCAGACACCATTGCTACGTATGCACCTGTAATCGATGCAGTACGCGTGCCGCCATCCGCTTGAATCACATCACAGTCAAGCCAAATTGTTCGTTCTCCAAGGGCTTCCAAACTCACCACGGAACGAAGTGCACGCCCGATAAGCCGCTGAATTTCCTGCGTTCTGCCACTAACCTTGCCGCGGCTCGATTCACGTACATTCCGACTCTCCGTCGCACGAGGCAGCATAGAATATTCTGCCGTCACCCAACCGCGCCCCTGGCCCCGCATGAATGGAGGAACTTTTTCTTCTATCGTTGCCGTACAAATTACTTTCGTATCCCCAACTTCGATTAAAACTGAGCCTTCTGCATGCTTTATATAATCCACCGTAATGGTAACTGGCCGAATTTGGTTATATTCCCGTCCGTCGTTTCTCATGCCATTCCCTCCCATTTTTCACTTCTGGCTTATTATAGCACAACCCATCATGGATCATGTAAGGAGCCTAAATTTGTGCCAGGAAAAGAAAAAGCGGGGCAATCCCCACCTTTCCTTTTGCTTTCGGTTTTAATACGCTCCACTGTTTGTAATCATGGAACGGGTTACCGGCTTTGTATAATCGATATTGCCCGCTTTCACTACATTTTTGCCTTCCACCATAATTTGCACCTTTTTTGCATCGGAGTTCTCGGTCAAGGAGAGGATGACCGCGTCCAACGCTTCCGGGCTTGCTTCTCCCTGGCTATACGATAAAATTTTGTTATCAAAATTAACTACTATAATATCTTTCTGCTGTTTGACACTCTTGACATTCGTGGAAGGAAGCAATGCGGAAAACAACGGCGAGCTTGTCTTCGGTCCTTGAATGAGTTCTTGCACAACTGCCAATCCTTTGTTATCTGCTTTTGGAAGGTATCGGGTCACCGGCACGAAATATGTTAGCTTGTCAGACACTTGATTCTGAAAATATAAGGTTACCGCCATCGCCTGTCCCGGCTTTACCTTATCAGAAATTTCCACGTTGATACCTCTCTCACGGTTTAAATGCGATACAGGGGTGCCTTTCACCGGCATAACTTCTTGCGGATGGCCGTTAATCCAGATATTCACTTCTTTTACTGCTTCGAATTCTGTCAAAGCCCATGTGACCGCTTCAAGAATCTTCTGTTCGTCTTCAGCTTTATATTTTTTGAACTCAGGAGAGAAATCAACCGTCGCCACACCGTCTTTAATCGTCATGCCAAGCACCTTCGTTCCTTTAGGCAAAATAGCGCGAAATCCCGATGGGAGCAATTTCTCCCCCTCGCCCCCCTGCACCATGTAGCTTAGTACCTGTTTAGCTGTTCCCTTGGACTCAGGCAACTCCATCTCCCAAGGTACAATCATTCCATCCGCATCAAGTACATACACTTTATGCTTACTGACCGATTTGTTCGCTTTTTTGTCCGGGACCGACGACGGTGCGTCTGCTTTCTCACTTCCCGCAGCCGGCTGTGAATGCAGGCGAGGCGGATCGATTTCCCCGTTGCTTGGTGCATCTTTCGGACCGAATAACCCGCATCCGCTTAGTACGAATAAAAGACCAATAAAGGCACTTAGCAAAAATAACCTGCGTGCCATAGCTTCCCCTCCTCAGGCTCATTTTGTACTACTATGTATACGAGCCTAGATGGGATTTATACATACTTTGTCCGAATTTATTTTCCTTTCTTTTCAAGGATAGCTTGATGTGCCTCAACCTTAATATGAAGCCATTCCTCTGCAATGGACATAAACAGTTCGGAATTCCCGCTTGCAAAAAAGCGATGATCAGGATTCACTGTATCTCCCCCATTCGCCAGCATACGCCGAAAGGACAGAACGGCGCTTAATTCCCGTGCCGCTTCTTCCGCTGAGCTAATCAACTTCACTCCATTCCCTACGACTTCCTGAATAAAATGCGCAATAAGAGGATAATGCGTACATCCTAGAATTAATGTATCAAACGTTTCATTCGCAAGCGGCTGCAATGCCCCGCGTACGATTTCTAGACCTTCCCGGTCATGCAGCTTCCCGCTTTCCACTAATGGAACAAGCGTCGGACAGGCAAGACTCGTCACCTGAATTTGTGGATTCAGCTTCTTCAGCGCCTGCGCATATGCCTCGCTTCGAATCGTTCCGTCTGTTCCGATAACTGCAACCTGTCCTGTCTTTGTTTCTTTAATCGCAGTACGGGCTCCGGGCTCAATCACTCCAATTACAGGAATATCCAATTGCTCGCTTACTTCCTGCAGCACGACTGCGGCTGCCGTATTGCAGCCGATCATTAACGCTTTTATATTCTCTTTAAGTAGAAATTCAATCATCTGCCATGAGAATATACGCACTTCCTCAGCTGGTCTCGGACCATATGGGCATCGGGCTGTATCTCCGAAATAATAAATCGCTTCGCGCGGCAGCTGGCGAAGCACTTCCTTAGCGACGGTTAATCCTCCGACGCCTGAATCAATAATCCCTATTCCTTGTTTCATTCTTCTGGTCGCTTCCTTCTCTTAGTCTTACTTTTCTATCTTGGCGATTCTGTTTACAGAATACAAGCTACCAATTTCATAATCTTTCAGTAAACCTGCCGTTTTTTCCTTAGTTTCAAGCTATGGGCAAAGTGGTAAAAGGCATTATCGTATACATACAGTAACGGATGTGATGCCATCACCGGTAAAACCATACAGCCACTATACGCTGAAAAATCTTATGCTTGACGACTTTTTACAATACGCTTTCTGAAACCAATGGTCAAGCGAGCTTGTTTATAAAGGCAAAAGAAAACTATATTAGATTTTGCAAATAGTATATGGAACAATCTCTCATTTGCTCATAAAGGTTCTCGAATCGTATTCTTATTTATTCGAAATAGACGCATATTTGTATTTGAGATATATACATCTGATTGGATAAATCGACACATTTTTGTGGTGGGAGGTAAGAAAAAAAGGAAGGGCGGTGGGCGCATCCAACCTCTTTTTTTCCGAATCTCCTATTTCCTCCAACCACCTGAATTTTTGTTAATACATCAAATGAATTCCATATAGATTGTTGGCTTTTTGCCCCTGTTTTTCCGTTTATTTAGTATGTTTAAATGTATTAACCCAGTCAAGAAGCTGAGCGATATACTTGCCAACAAGCGGCATGGATACAAAGAAACTGAGGATATAAACAGCAATAAAAATAATGATTGCTGTACCGATCGTTAGTCCAACGCCTCGTGAGACACCTGCCAACATATTAATCCATATAACGCGTCCAGGCTTCTGGTAATTCTCAATGAAATCAGCAATGCGGCTTTTCTCTGTCCGGTCCGCAAGCCACGCCAGTTTATTATAATATTTCTCTTCGATCGGATCATGTTGAGGAGTTGCAGGAGAGAGGGATTTCCCTCCTTTTTTCACATTAGGCTTGGACACGCTGCTTCACCTCAGTCCGCTGTTCATCCATTTGGCGCATACGGTCGAAGCCCTTGTACACGGTAAAGCCGGCGGTCAACAACTCCAGCACTCTATCCGCCCATTCGGGAGGACGTGACACTTTACCTCGTACATGATTCGATAGAGAACTTACACCCTCGCCAATCGAATCAACTGCACGAAACGTGCTGTCCAGCTTGTCCATTTTTCCTGTTAAGTCCTTGGAGATGACATTTAAGTCTTCCAATGAGACATCAACCCGAGCAATAATTTGATCTGCATTCATCTGTAAGTGTTGAATCGTCTCATCCGTCTGTTTAATTAAAGCGTTAAGATTACGAAAAAACTGTACCAACATCACCGCGATAACGACTATCGCGATAATGAGAACAATTACACCAATAGTGATAGCTGTTTGCATAAGCACCTTCCTCCCGTTAGGATATGTTGCCTGATGTTCATTACCCGTATTTTTCCCTCTGTAAACTATGTTAAGATAAGGTGGGAAGGCTTATATTACAGCACATATCACTATAAAACTCAGTAAATGATAGAATCAAAAAGTGTAATACAGAAGATAGGAGTGCTACTATGTTCAGGAAAAATTCTCAACAGTTTATTCACACCCATAAGGATGAAATCGAAAAACTGTGGAAAGAACGACGCACCACTGCTTCTTCTTCCTATGATCATGCAATCGAAACATTCATCACCTGCATGATCCATGATGGATTTCTTGGTTATTTTGCCGATTTTTTCTCGAAAGAAGAAGAAGTACATAAAGGAGCTATAGTTGGTATTGAGCAAGCATGCTATCGCCATGTTCCGCAGTGTACGGAAGTAGATGTACCCGTTTCTGCAGTCGTTCAACCTTTTTATCTCATTCGTGATATTCTGTTAGAAACCGAAGAAATACAACAGCATCCTACTTTCATCCTTCCCTTGATGAAAGAAGTGGAGCAATTTTTCTTTCGTCTCATTAGTGTAATCCACGATATTTATGCCTCTACCTGGAAGAATAAGCTATTGGCGCAACGTTCTGCAATGATGGAGTTGTCTGCGCCACTTATTCCTTTATTCGAGAATATTACGGTCATGCCGATTGTAGGCGCTATTGATACAGAGCGTGCACAACTGATTACACAAAACCTTCTGTATGGAGCCATTAAATACGAGAGTAAAGTCGTGCTTATCGACATTACAGGAGTTGCCGAAGTGAATACTATGGTAGCTCAACATATTATTAAAGCGGCTGAAGCCATTCATCTTATCGGAGCCGAATGTATTGTAGTCGGCATCAGACCGGAGATTGCTCAGACCATGATCAGCTTAGGCATCGATATGGATATGCTGACAACGTTAAGTTCCATGAGCCAAGGTCTTCGTGTAGCTCTTGAGAAAACAGGAAAAGAAATCAGGGAGATTAACTGAGGAGGTATATGCTACAATGAGAATTCCAATATTAAAACTCGGAAACTATTTGCTCGTTTCCATTCAAGTTGAGCTTGACGATAAAACAGCCGTCCAATTTCAACAGGACCTGTTGAATATGATTCATAAAACAGGTTCGATGGGCGTTGTTATCGACCTGACCTCCGTCCAGATGATTGATAGCTACATCGCTCGCGTATTGGGTGATGTTGTAAAAATGTCTGAGTTGCTTGGCTGCGAAGTTGTTTTTACAGGCATCCAGCCCGCGGTAAGCATTACGCTTATCGATTTGGGTATTGGCTTTAGAAACATCAAAACCGCTATGAATCTGGAGCAGGGCTTGGAAAAATTGAAGCAATCATTGGAGGGATAAAGGTGGACAACAACCCTAGCATTCATGTCTATAACGAGTGGGATATTGTTGTTGCCCGACAAAGCGGGCGGGATCTCGCTAAATCCCTCGGATTTGGAGAAGTGGATCAAGCACGTATCACTACCGCTATCTCCGAGTTGGCTCGTAACATCTATTTATATGCCAAACAAGGGGAAATCGAAGTTTCACCTGTTTATGAAGGCGATAAAGTAGGTATTAAGATTATATCCCGTGATAATGGGCCAGGAATTAAAGATGTATTGAAAGCGCTCGAAGACGGCTATTCTACTTCCGGCGGTTTAGGAGCCGGATTACCAGGCGTCAAACGCTTGATGGATGAATTCGCCATTGAATCAAGCGAAGGAAAAGGAACGCTGATTACCGCGGTAAAGTGGAAGCTTTTCTAGACCGTAAAGAGGCACATCTGAAGGAGGAGAGAATTTTTTGAAACAAGTGAAGGAGTATTACGAAAAGATTATGCTCCACTATCTGCAAAATCCCGGCGAACATCAGTTATATGCCGGTCAGCAGCTTAGTAAATCGCTCATCGAAAAAGATATTCCGCCAGAAGATATTCTGGGCCTTCACATTAGCATTATGAAAGAAAGCGGCCATGTTCTATCTGAAGAATGGGAGCGTTCCTTTCAATTTCTAATGGAGATTATGGTATCGTTTGGCATGGCATATCAGGAACGGCAAAGTCTTAGGCTAAAGAAAAAGCAATTAGAAAGCGAAATTAACGTTGCTATCTCTATGCAGAAGAAGTTGTATCCCCCTACCTTCGATGACGAATTCCACGATCTCGATGTAGGCTTCATTAGCACTCCTGCACGCGAGATGTCGGGGGACTTCTATTATTATACGAACCACAGCAAAAATAAATTGGGAATTCTCGTAGCTGATATCGTAGGAAAAGGAATACCGGCTGCTCTTTGCATGTCGATGATTAAGTATGCAATGGACACACTTGAAAATGATGTAAAGCCGGCCAATATGATTCTTGACTACTTAAATCGCCTAGTGCTAAAAAATGCTGACCCAAGTTTGTTTGTTACAATGTTTTACACGATTTACGATCCGCTTACTTCCGTTCTCACCTACTCCTCCGCCGGTCATGAACCTGCGCTCTATTACCACGCTAGATCAAAAAAATATGCCGATTTAAATACACGAGGCCTGATTTTGGGCGTAGATGCCAATGTGAAATACGAAGAGAAGGCTATTTCTCTTGAATCCGATGACTTCGTGGTGCTATATACGGACGGTGTTACCGAACGAAAAGGATCGGAAGCTCCAGATGACAATTCAATTCTCCGTGAAGCACTTAGCACTGCGGATTTATCGTTGCCGGCTCAGGACATCGTCAATCATATGTATCAATATGTAATTAGGGAAAAAGATTACCAGCTAGACGATGATCATACGATTGTCATGATTCGAAAAAAGTAAGTGAAATTACTATATTGTTATGCTGTTTTACTCGTAGGTAATCTGGGTAAAGTAAAGTATCGTATACATAATAAAGCATATTAGAGGTGAAAAAAATGAAGCAACTCCCTTTCTTAGTTGAAAAGGAAGAAACGGATAAACATATCTGCGTATACATCCATGGCGACTTAGATTTAGCTTCTGCTCCGCAGTTGCGCGAGACCCTGCTCCCCCTTGCGGAGAAAGACAAAAGAATTCTGCGGATTAACCTAAAAAATCTTCATTATATGGACAGCACCGGCCTCGGTGTTTTTGTAGCTGCGCTTAAACTCCGCAAAGCCATTGCTGGAGAAATGTATTTGGAAGAGGTTTCCGAAAAAATCCAACGAATCTTCCAAATTTCCGGTGTGGACCAGTATATAACCATTGCGTAATTTTTACAGGGGGGATTCGTATGCCAGAATTGAATGACCACGTGAAAATAAACGTTCCGGCACGCGCCGATTATATAAGCGTGATTCGTTTAGCAGTCTCTGGACTCGCTTATCAGATGGGCTTTTCTTACAATGACATTGAAGATATAAAAGTCGCACTGGCAGAAGCATGCAACAACGTAGTGAGTCATGCTTACAAATACGGCGAAACAGGGGATATGGTTGTAGATTTTCATGTGGAATTTGATCGTCTGAAAATTGTTGTCAGTGATGAAGGAGCCGCCTTTGACGCGAAAAGATTAAAAAAAGAAGCTACTTCACTTCATGGAAAAAGTCTTGATGAAATTGATGTCGGGGGACTAGGAATTTACTTAATGAAAACACTCATGGACGAAATCAAGTACGATACTGGGGAGAAGGGGGTTAAAGTAACACTAACTAAATATCTCAAAAGGGATGAGGTGAGCGAAAGTGAGCCAAACGTCCACCAGGAAATCACTCAACCGTGATATTACAGAATACATTCGAATGTATCAGGAGACCGGCTCAGAAGAACTAGTAGAACAGATTCTAGAAAACTATCAGACGACGGTTAAAAAGCTCGCTTCCAAAATGGCTCGTGACTTTCATTTAGTAGACGATTTATATCAGGTAGGCATGCTTGCTTTGTTAGGTGCCATTGATAAGTTTGACAGTGAGGTCAGCCATAATTTTGACGCGTACGCTGTATCGACCATTGTTGGCAAAATGAAGCACTATCTTCGAGATAAAACGTGGAGCATCCGTGTGCCGCGAACCATTAAAGAGATGGGTTACCGACTACAAAAAACCATTGATGAATTAACAGTGGAACTACAACGTTCGCCACGAATTGATGAGATTGCGGACAAGCTTGAGGTAAGTGAAGAGAAAGTGCTTGAGATAATGGAAAATAAAGGTAATATCCATGCTCTTTCCCTCGATACGCCGATGAAGGCCGACAACCAAGAACAAGATTCTCATACATTAATGGATATGATTCCGGATCAAGACCCGGGCTTTTTAGATGTAGACCGGAAGATGGATTTGTCCAGCCTGCTCGAAGATTTAGATGAGCAGCAACGTCAGGTCATTCATTATGTGTATTACGAAGAGTGGTCACAGCGTCAAATCGGCGAGAAATTGGGCATTTCTCAAATGCAAGTGTCTCGCATTCTGCGTAAAACGTTGCAGCAGATGAGAGATGCCTATGTAAAAAATTCAGAATAAAGGCTGATTCGGGGGATTTATTTTGTACTCTTTTCAGTACAGCATTCATCATACATCCAAAAACCCAAATACCCTCTCAGGCGACTGCTACTTCGTACAGACATACGGTAACACCGCATTGGTGAGTATCGCTGACGGATTAGGCAGCGGACCTGAAGCGAGGAACGCCGCAGAAAAAGTGATTCGTGGAATTGAGAAGCACGCACAAGGGGATGAATCTCCGCTTGCTCTTCTCAAAGAAAGCAATCGCTCCCTTTACGGTTCTCGCGGCTCTGTAGCAGGGATTGCTATGGTAAATATTCAAAAACAGAAAATCTCCTATGCAGGGATTGGAAATATTACCTGTCTAACCATATCATCAAAACGTAAAAAACAATATCTCATCTCAAATCCAGGATTTTTAAATGGCTGCCCTTTCAATGGCACAGAACGATATTTTCCATTTTCTCCAGATGACACGATTATCCTCTTCTCAGATGGAATTGAACTACCCGAGAATTGGGAATATATTGTGACGAACAGGTTTGCTCCAGACACCATGATTCAGCGCCTTGTAAAAGAGATGACATTTATTAATGATGACGCCACGCTTATTATAGGCAGATGGTGTAAAGAAGAAAGCGTGTAAAAGTAAGCAGGCTTTTTACACGCTTTCTTCTATTTTCCCTTTTGAGTATGCTGCGGATAAAGGCATTCTGCTACCATATGTTCTGTAATTTCTATTAACGCTGTTATATGGGCCGAAATGCAACCTGATGGACAAAGTATACAGAAAACAGATCGTCGTTATATTTTGCAACATAAAAAACCCCCCTCAAACGAGGCGGGTTGTTCATTTAGGAGTGTATTAAATTTTTAACTCACCTAAACGAACAAGTTCAACAACAGCCTGAGAACGACCCTTTACATTCAATTTCTGCATGACGTTGCTGATATGATTGCGCACCGTCTTTTCACTAATAAATAACTGCTGTGCGATTTCTCTTGTTGTCTTGTCTAACACGAGTAGTTCAAATACCTCTCGTTCCCGATTGGTCAATAGCGGCTTGGCTTTCTGCTCGTTACTCAAAAGTGCTACCCCTCCTTGGCCTGGGCTCTCAAGTACAAGGCTAGGGATACAGTCACCATATGTTATGACCCGGGAAGATAGGTGGTTCAGGAAAACGGGAAATTTGGGCCTGCGACACATTATATTCGCTTATCTTTTCCACGGTTCGCTTACTTGTCAAAAAATTTCCATTCATTCTTAGGAATTTTCACTATTCGTTTACTCTTTTAGAAAAGCTGCAAAACTTTCCCTTTTGTTCACACAGAAGAAAAATTGGAACAGCTGGAAACATCGCTTGCAGTTCTGTACGGTACTCAGTACGCATAGTAAAAATCCATCTTGTTCGATTCAAGGAGAGTGCCGGCACTCCGATTTCATGCCGACTAAGCTGCCAGATAGGCAATGGAACATGCCGAAAAGCAAACACGACATCCCCGAACCTAAAGCACGCTTCAAGACAATCCTGTAGCGTATAATCGTTTCGCCGATATTCCAGCAAATGCACTGGCTCTAATCCAAATCGTTCAATAAGATGCGTTCTATCGTTCAGTTGTTCTCTCGTTTTTTTGCCTGCACTTTGTCTCGGAGACAGCACAGGATATTGCAGGCGAAGATATGGAAGTGGAATGCCATGGAAAAACATGAAATTATCGAATCATCTCCATCTGTTCAAATGTACTGATATTCTCACGTACATCCTCTGGAATCGGCACGCTTCGTCTTGTCTTCCTATTAACAAGAACAATCGTCCCCCGGCCAGTCGCCACCAGTCTGTTCTTCTCGTCAGCAAGCAGGCAATACTCCATGTCCAGAGAGCTGTTTCCAAGACGAGCAACCCGTACACCAAGCTTCAGCTTTTCCCTGAAGAATGCCTCACTATGATAGTGACAAGTAATGTCCGCAGCTACCACCATCATTTCCCCATCATGCCTTAGCGTGTCTTCTCCTAACCCAAGTTGGTCGAAATATTCAACCCTTCCTTGCTCAAAATAAATAAGGTGGCTTGTATTATTTACATGGCCGGACATATCGGTTTCGCAATAACGGATCGTAATGTCAGTCGAAAAATGAAATGCAGCCAGCCATTCTTCAAGGTTCGGCTGAATATAATCGGCTCTCGCCATTGTAGTCTCCACTCCCTGCTTTTTATTGACTATTCTTATTCTCTTATTATTTTAGCAAAATATTCTACCAACATCACGCGTGTTGATTATATAAGCTACCAAGGGTGTTAATTATCCAGTATAATCCAAAGCAGATCGCCACCACACCGTGCCCCAAACGGGC
>NZ_KE952783.1 GCF_000466385.1 Aneurinibacillus aneurinilyticus ATCC 12856 | reverse complement strand
CACCGGCGAGAGGTACACTTGCAGCAAGAGCAGCGGCGGCCTAACCAAATAGTACTACTGGTGCCACATAACATGTACAGCGCTTCCTTCGTCTAGATATTCAATCCGCTGTCTTTATTTTCCTAGGGATTTTTAAGCACACCAAAAAACTTACTCCTTCTCAAATGATAAGTTGAATAAGCCTGTAAAAGTTTGTTAAACGCTTGTTACTTTTTCCATTATTTGATTTGTCAGTTGTAAACCCTGTTTATTTCTCGTAGGTTATATGTGTTATTGGTTGAATAATGGGGTCATTCGTCACTGGGTAGCCCCACCAAAAAAAGAAACCTTGAAAGACACCAAGCCAATCAAGGTCTAGTTATTATAAAATACGACTTAAAGATCAGTTATCTATAATCGAGAGCAGTTGTTGCTTCATGAAATTCCTCATCATTAAATATTTCCAAAACTCTCTAGAGTATATTATTTGAACTTTTCTAAATCATAATATGGATTTAATATATTATCTCCAACATCATCAATCGTTTCTAATATTTCTTTTAATATTAACTCATCTATATCTTTGTCTTGATTTATTGACTCTTTAATTTTTTGAAAACAATTCTTTAGTCCAAGGTTTACAACAATTGAAAGAATTATATCTACATCTTCATAAGAATCAGTATTCCATAATCTACAAAGAACCATGTCTACATTGTTTCTTACCTCGCTTTCTAATAACTCGTAAGTCATAACTTGTCTATCCATTAATTGACTAAGAATTAGCAAGAAATTCTTTTTGTCTATTTTTTTTAGTACGAAATCATTCAATACATCCTGAAACATCAATGCTAATGTTTCTACTGGTAATACATCGGGTAACTTCTCAAATTCCTCTAGGTTCATAGTTATTTCCCCTTTATTGGAATATGGACTTCATTTAAGGATTGATTTTTTGTCCAAGTTCCATCTGTTTTTAATTGTTTATTACCTATTTTTATTTGTGCAGTCCAACGCGTACCTGATACTGATCCAGGATACTTACTTGCAGCTACTGAATCTGGTGAATGCCACCGACTTATTGCCTTTTGTCCGTCTGCAAGTGTAAACTCATATTTTGCTCCAGCTACAATTGTGCTTGTCGGTTTAAATGTGTTTGACACATTTGAAGGAATCATCGATTTTAAATCAGACAGACTAATTTCTCCACCTTTTAATAAATTTTGTGCCGCTTGTCTAGCCTGATCTCTTGTTAATGTCTCTATAGTACCCCTATTAAGTTTAGGCGTCCTCTTAACACCGCCATCTCTAGGTAATCCTCTACCACCACCCGTAACATTAAGAACCGGTTTAACCCCTCAATTGTTGAGTTAGATTCCCTTATTCTCGTTTTTTCTCAATCTCTCATTTTCTTCAGCTTGTTAGTAGTGGAGAAAGCAATTCATTCGGCACTGGATAGCCCCCACCTTTACATGCTTTTCCATGGCCTTACTCCCTTTAATTTAGCACGCAAAAAAGGCTCATTCCTACTCATTGTTCAAGTGGAATAAGCCTTTGCAAGTTTATCAAGTGTTTGGTTTGTTGTATTGTACGCTCTTGTTGTTGGGTTTGTAAACCCTAAATCTTTAATTCGATTAATCAGATTAGTTTAGGATTTTTATAACACCAATCAGGATCATAGGGTAAAGATTTTAATTTTTGCATATCCTCCCAACTATAAACCCAATCATAATCTGCAGTCCAAAAATAATTATCAGGATTTAGTTTAAGGTATTCATAAATAAAACGAAATATTAATTCCTCCGCATTAGAAACATTTTCTATGCAACCTACTTTACATAAACTTTCATCAGGATCAATCCGAAGATCCTCATAGTAATAAAATTCAATATCTGGATTATCTGGACTATCAATATACAAAATAAAGTCATGCTTATTTTCCCCATTAGAAGGCTTGTTCCTAATAGTTAATGTAGTATATGTAAACGATCCATCCTCTGTAAATCTTTTACTATTATCAAAATAAAGCATAACATTTGCACGAAATGCCACTACAATGCTATCCGCTAATAATTTTTCCGAGGAATACTCTTCTTTTTTCATCAAAATAAATGCTGAGGTTCCCATGTTATTTTAATACCTCCTTTAGCTCTTCTAAAGAATTAACAATCGTCACACCTTTTGATTTGAGCCTATCAAGCATTTTTTGATCGTTAGGATGTATATTTGTTAGTGGTTTATCAATATAAAGAACTGGTTTCTTCTTATCTGGATTAAAAAAGTCTGGATCATTCTCATCTATCAACTTGTTAAATTGTTTTTCCTTTACTGCTTTAATTGATGCTTTTACTTCAATTATTTCATCCTTAGTAACAACATCTAAATCACCTGCAGGTTGACCGTTTTTCTTTTCAATTCTTTGTCCAAATCCTTTTATCTCTTTGACATCTTTTAAATATTCAGCTACTTTCGCTTCTGTTGCATCACCGACATTTTTACTTTTAATTTTATTGTCAATATCACGATTAATATTTTTAGGATGTTGATCAACCCAAGTTAACTCATTACCAGCCGGGTTCGTATATTTCGTTTTGTTTCCGTCCTTAACTACACTGCCAACATTCGAAGTTTTTGGCGTCCCCTGAGTAGGTTGTTGCGTTTCCTTAGGCTTCGGTGTCCCCTGTGATTTAGGAGTCACCTTCAGTACTTTTCC
>NZ_KE952782.1 GCF_000466385.1 Aneurinibacillus aneurinilyticus ATCC 12856 | reverse complement strand
TACTGTTCAGTTTTCAAGGAACTTGTTTTTTGTGCCGCGCCGTTTTTCAGCGGCGACTCTTATATCTTATCAATCCCGAATCATTTTGTCAACAACTTTTTTGTTGTTTTTTTGATTCATCGTTCTGCATTTGACTAAAAGAAATATTATATCAACACTTGAAGCATCAACACAACATTTCGCCCTTGTCATAGCAGCGAAATTAAATTTATCACATTTTTAGCCTAGAAGTCAACAGAAAAATGACCGTTTTTTTTCACGGTCATTTTTTATAGCTGATACTTATTTTGATTTCTTTAATCCTCAATCTGTATTTGTTTGGTTTAGCTGCTTACGCGCTTCTTCTAATTGCTCGTTCAATTCCGCTATTGCTTGATGGTTTTCACTCGTCTGCGCTTGCGCAACTGCCCGCTCTGCCTGTGCAATTGCATTCTCTGCGCCTGTGCGGGCCTGTTCCGTCGGATGGGACTGCATCTGTGCGGTTGCGTTTTTTGCACTTTTGACTGCATTTTGTGCTTGGGAAATCGGATTTTGCGTCTGCATAGTTGATTGTTGATCGCGCATAATTGTCTCCTCCTGCTCATGCCTTTATCCTTCTTAATATGAGTTCAAACATTTTTGGTTATACGTATGATGTCTATCCGTACATTTCCTTGTTCTTACTCCGCACTTTTTATTTCTGTCCAATGAGCAATAAAACATTAATACGTGCAACAAGCTATTAGCAGGGATGAAAAAACCTTTCACTTCTCCTTTTAAAATAATATCACCATAGCGAAAATAAAATACTTCTTCGTTGTAACCCGAGGCAAGAAACAAAACAAACTCTGGCTATTTACATTCTATTATTGATGGAATAAAATACTAGTTAGTTATCTGAATAACTTATATAAGGGAGTGAAGCAATGTGGCAAAACCGAATATCGTCTCTAAACAAGACCTGCTTGCTTCCGCAAAAAGGTGCATTGCGGAATACGGAATCGAAAAACTGACACTCAAAGCCGTTGCGGCAGGAGCTGGCGTAACCCAGGGAACGGTTTATTATCATTTTCGTACCAAAGAACAGCTTATGCTTAGTCTTGTTGAAGATATATGCACATCGGCATGGGAACAGGTGGAGTCTAATACAAGTCCGGGTCCAGAGAAACTGAAGGATGCGCTCCATGCAGCTCATGATCGCTGTACGTCTGATTCTTTTTATCATCGACTTTTCTTTTCTCTAATGGTCTATAGTTTTCAGCATGAAGAAATGAAAAAACAACTGCATAATTTGCTTTCGTTCGAGAATAAAGCATTAGCCGAACAATTCGCTTCCATATTCACCACTTCACCTGTGGAAGGCATCTCACCCGAGACATGGGGCATTCTAATCAACGCGATGATTGACGGATTGGCTGTCCAGGCGTTGCTGTCCAATTCTTTTCCAGCTGACCGGGTGTACAGCGAATTGGAAGCACTGCTTACGCGCGAGATAACTAGCGGTAAATAAATCGAGGGAGTAGATACGAATTGAACAAACTTTCTTTTACTGTACTATGGGCTCTGCTAGTATGGGCCGGGGCTACATTGTTTTTTTTCCTGTTTGGTCATTGGGTGCTTGTCGAACCTGTTGCGGATCATTACTGGCTTACGCTACTTCTTCTGGAAATCGGTACTGCTGTGTTTCTATATGCAGTTACTCTGCTCTACATCCGATTCGACAGGCAGTCTAATGCCGCAGTCAAGTTTGCCGTCTGCGGTACGACAGTCGGGCTGTTTCTTGATACATTCTCCATTTCATATCACTCTTCCGTATTTGCCAGCCTTTCCCAAGGTCAGGTTATTGCTTTTACGGCCTGGATGTCTTGTGCATACGCTCTGTATCTTGCCATTCCTTTGCTTGTTCATTATAGCAAAGAAATAAAAAATGAACGAAAATCATTTCTTTGATTGTTTCTAGAACATGAATATGGTAGGGTAGTAAAAGACATAGTCGTTTAGCCTGTAAGCTTGGAGCTTCCTGCGCGAAACGCCGTGTCTTTTTTATTTGAACGTTTCTTCCTTCACGTATAGAATACGTTTATTTTTTGCAAAAATCATAAGGGAGGTAGACAATGGAACAAACAATGTCTTATATCCAGGCAAAAGATGGCGCACTTTGGCTTACGGAAGATGAGCGGGAGAATTTAAAAATAAGCTACCGCATTAAAGAAATCATCCACTCAGAAGAATCACCTTTCCAACACGTAACAATCCTGGACTCGTATGACTTTGGCCGTATGCTTGTACTTGATGGTGTTGTACAAACCACTTCTATGGATGGATTCATTTATAATGAAATGATTTCCCACATTCCGTTGCGTTTCCATCCAAACCCGAAGCGCGTCTTGATCATCGGCGGAGGAGACTGCGGCGCCGCTCGTGAAGTAGCCAAATATGCGAATGTCGAACAAATCGATATGGTGGAACTCGATGAAATAGTCGTAAAAGTATGTAAAGAACACCTTACGGAAGTATCAGGCAACCTGTCTGATCCCCGTGTACATTTCATCTATAATGATGGAGTTGCTTATGTTAAAAACTATGAGAACTATTACGACATCATTATTGTAGATTCTTCCGACCCCGTCGGGCCGGCAGAGCAGCTTTTCGAGCTGGACTTCTACCGCAATTTGCACCGTGCCCTGAAAGATGATGGCATTATGGTATGTCAAAGCCAATCACCAGTCTTTCATGCCGATATTATGGGACAGACACACCGGCATATTCAAAGCCTTTTCCCGGTAACAAAAGTGTACACTGCAGTAGTGCCGACGTATCCAGGCGGCTTGTGGAGCTTTACGATGGGATCGAAAATATACGATAAACCAGCAGAAAACCAACCTTCTGGCATAGAGACAAAGTATGTAAACACTAACATTATAGAAGCTTGCTTCCAGCTTCCAGAGTTTATGATTGAAAAATTACGGATCTAGCTTTTCGCTAGGTCCGTAATTTTTTTATTGTTCTTTTTTCTATGACCAAGTAGAATAGTAATGTTTTACTAACAAGTAAACCGCGGTTCGAAATCTCCCGCGTCACCAAAACTAGGAGGCATTGTATTCATATGTATAATTTTTATTTTGGTATGGTATTTGTACTGGTGAACTTCCTGCTGTTCCTGGTCTGTTACCGTCTCTTCGGCAAGCTTGGCTTATACGCCTGGGTGGGTGTTGCTACAGTATTGGCTAATATTCAAGTCGTGAAAACCATCGAAATGTTTGGTTTGGTTATGACACTTGGCAATACGATGTACGGCACCATTTATTTGACCAGCGACCTTTTAAATGAGAAGTATGGTGAAAAAGACGCGAAAAAAGCCGTCTGGTTCGGGTTCTTCACTCTCATTATGACAACAATCATTATGCAAATGGTGCTGCTGTTCCAGCCACATGAGAGCGACATTGCACAGGAATCTATGCAGACATTATTCGGACTTATGCCTCGCCTTGCGCTGGCCAGTCTGGCCGCCTACTTCATCAGTCAATTTCTAGACGTAAAAATCTATACGTTTCTAAAAAAAAAGTTCCCAAAACGAAATCAGCTCTGGATTCGAAACAATGGCAGTACCATTCTCAGCCAGTTGATCGACTCCCTTATCTTTTGTACAATCGCATTTGCGGGCGTGCATCCGCTTAATGTATGGCTTGATATCTTCATTACTACGTATTTAATTAAGTTTGTTATCTCATTTTTATCCACGCCGGTTCTCTACGCGGCCCGGAACTTCAAAGTGGATTGATTAAACAATAAACGAGGCAGCATGAACAGCCCCCCCTGTATAAGTGGGACTGTTCGGCTCCTCGTTTTTCTTGTTTAACGGGAATGTTCCAGCCTTCTTGCAACGATTGAGAGAGCATAGTTGACCACAAAATACATAATAGCAATCAATAATAGCACAGGAATAATATACGTTGATTTCGAATTGTAAATAACCTGTCCGTTATGCATCAGCTCTGGAAGTGAAATGATGATCGCCAATGATGTGTCCTTCAAAAGGGAAATAAACTGGCTTACAATCGGTGGAACCATCCGGCGTAGCGCTTGCGGCAGAATAATATAGCGCAGCGTCTGTCCATAGTTCAAACCGGATGCACGTGCTGCTTCAATCTGCCCTTTATCTACGGACATAAGACCGCTGCGAATAATCTCCGAAATCATCGCCGATTCGAAAATCGTTAGCGCAGCGATAGCTGCACTAAATATTTCCATCTTAATTCCCACATCACGCAACGCAAAATAAACGAAGAAAATAATCAATAGTAATGGTAGATTCCGAATCATCTCCACCCATAAAAACACAAATTGTGACAGCATAGGAATTTTCATATACCGAATAATCGCAAATACAATCGCGATGATAAAAGAAAGAACAATCGATATTGCAGCCACTTCAAGCGTCACAAGGAATCCTTCAAGCAAATACCTTACATTCGGCCAACTGTATGCGCCGATAAAGTCCATCTCCCCCACTCCTTTCTTCTACCGTTCGGCTTATGCACGCTTCAGACGGCGCTCCAGCCAGTTTACCAATATCGAAAGCGGCACTGTAATCGTCAGATAAAAAACCCCTACTAGAATGTACGTTTCAAATGTTTTGAATGTATTTGTCGAAATAATATCAGCATGATACATAAGATCCATACCCGCAATAACACCAAGAAGGGATGAATTCTTCACAAGGTTGATGAACTGATTGCCAAGCGGTGGAATAACGATTTTGAACGCTTGTGGCAGAACAACATAACGCATGGCCTGGATATACGTCAAGCCGGACGCACGCGCCGCTTCCATCTGTCCTTTCGGAATGGAATTAATACCGGCTCGAATCGCTTCCGCAATAAATGCGGCCGTATATACCGTCAGGCCGAGTGTTCCTGCAACAAAGGAGCTAAGCTGAATGTCCAGCGATGAAAGCCCAAAGTAAAAAAAGAAGATTTGAATCAACAAAGGAGTATTCCGAATGAACTCAACGTACGCCCGTCCAATAATAACAAGCATACGGAACGGGGAAATGCAGAAAATAGCGATTACCGTTCCAAGCAACAGGCTGGCAATGAGAGAGATTACGCTAATCTGTAATGTAGTTATCAGACCACTAACATATTCGCCATTGTATTTAGACCAAATATCAAGTATATTTTGCAGCATAAGCTCTTACCCCCCTTCTTTCGGACGAGAAAAAGGACCTGCGGCCACTTCGCCATCAGGCCCCTGCCTTCTCTATTTTTTCTGTGGCTTCTCACCAAACCAGTTTTCGTAAATCTTGTCGTATTCACCGGAAGACTTCAACTCGGAAAGCGTTTCGTTAACAGCTTTCAGCATCTCAGCATCTCCCTTGCGAATAGCGATACCGTACGGTTCGTCCGTGAATAGACCGCCCACTAGCTTGAAGCTCGAATCTTCCTTCTGCATACCAAGCAGGATGGAGTTATCTGTCGTCAATGTATCGCCTTTTTTGGATTTGAGCGCCGTGAATGCTTCGGCATAATTCTCATATTCAGCGACTTTCGCTTCTGGAGCCTTCTCACGAATTTGCTTTGCAGAAGTCGAACCTTTTACCGCAATAACGGTTTTACCATTCAAATCCTGTATACCTGTAATCGAGGAATCTTTCGGTACAAGCAAGGACTGCCCGGCTTCAAAATATACATCAGAAAAATCTACTTCCTGCTTGCGCTCTTCCGTAATCGTCATCGTGGCAATAATGGCATCAATGTCTCCGTTTTTCAGCATCGGAATCCGAGTTTTTGATGTTACTTCTTTTAGCTCGATTTTTGTGTCATCACCCATAATTTTCTTTGCAATCGCTTTTGCAATATCAATATCAAAGCCTTTTACCTGGCCATCTGCCGGATCCTTCTTACCGAATAAATTTGTGTCGTATTTTACACCTACAATCAACTTACCGCGCTCTTTCGCTGCAGCTACCGAACTTTTCTCGGTGCCACCGCTGGCCGGTGCATTCGCGTCAGCTGGTTTATCCGCTTCCTTACCACCACAGGCCACAAGCATAACCGACATCACTAGCATAAATACCAGACTGAGGACAGATACCTTCTTCTTCATTTTATAGACCCCCTTTTTATCATTACATAAATTAATGGTTCAACAGGCGGCTTAAGAAGGAACGCGCTCTCTCTTCCTTCGGACTTTCAAAGAATGCCTTCGGTTCGCTCTCTTCTACGACCTGCCCGTGATCCATAAAAACTACACGGTCTGCCACTTCCTTGGCGAATCCCATCTCATGGGTAACGACAACCATGGTCATCCCTTCCCTCGCCAGGCTTTTCATAACTTCCAGCACTTCTCCGATCATCTCAGGATCAAGTGCGGACGTCGGTTCATCAAAGAGCATAATCTTCGGCTGCATCGTTAGTCCTCTTGCAATAGCTACACGCTGCTGCTGTCCCCCGGAAAGCTCATTCGGATAAGCATCTGCCTTATGTGCCAAACCGACTTTCTCCAGATAATAGCGTGCAGTCTTCTGAGCTTCCTCGCGTGCTATTTTGCGCACCTTCATAGGAGCCAGTGTGATGTTCTCCAATACCGTCATATGCGGATACAAGTTAAAGTGCTGAAACACCATGCCAATCTCCTGCCGCAAAACATTCAAGTTCGTCTTTCGATCATGAACATTTATGTTATCGACAATCAATTCGCCGCTTGAAATTTTCTCCAAATGATTAATACAGCGAAGTAGCGTCGACTTACCAGAGCCGGAAGGTCCTATAATGACTACGACCTCTCCCTCGGAAATCGTCAGATTTATATTTTGCAGCACATGAAAATTGCCATAATATTTGTCTACTTGGCGAAATTCAATCACTATGTACCTCCGTAAAAAATTGATTTTATTGGGTTTTCCTGTATCCATGTTACATTTTCGATTACTGTTATACACATGCGTATGCTTAAACAGTTGCATATAACTTATGTATATTGCTTTTTATAAAAGACATGCAAACTACATCATAAAAAAAACCATTCCTTCTGAAATTAACAGCAGGAATGGTCTTTTATGCTTTAATCGACTCTCGCTCTTTTTTGCGCCTTACCAAGTAAGAAATCAGCAAGAATCGCTATGAGCGCCGCAAGAACGGCACTTACATAAATTTTAACGGGATCACGCAAGTTAATTCCTGAATAAATCTCTTTACCAAGTCCCTCTCCCCCTATGAAAGGTGCAAGAGTAGCAACACCTATGGCAATAATGGCCGCAATGCGAATCCCCGACAGAATAAATGATAGCGCCAGCGGGATTTGTACTTTTACCAGCAGCTGAAAAGCTGTCATACCAACACCTTTTCCTGCCTCGGTTATACTTTTGTCTACTTCTTTAAGCCCTACATATGTATTGCGGATAATCGGTAAAAGGGAATAAAGAAACAATCCAATAACGACGGAGGTAAAGCCGATACCGAAGAAAACCATCAGTAAAGCCAACAGAGCCAGGCTTGGGAATACTTGAATCACATTAGCCAACGCCAGAATAACGCTCCCTGCTTTTTCGCTTCTCGCAGCAAGAATGCCAAAGGGTATCCCAACGATTAGCGCCAGCAGCAGACCGCATATAACCATTCCGATATGCTCCACGGTTAGAAGAAGCAACGTACTCCAGTTGTTCTGCAAATAATTTAGAATTTCACTAAAAATATTTCCGGTCATGATTTCACCTCTATTTTAAAAGCCCCTGCTGTTTCAGGTATTCTTCTGCAACAACCTGAGGATCTTTTTTCTCAAGGTCCACTTTTGCATTAAGGGTCCGGATCGTATCGAGATCAATTTTGCCCTGCAACGGCTTTACAGCCCGCTCTATTTCCGGATATTGTTTCAACGCTCCATTCAGTACAATAGGCGAAGCCAGATACGGTGGGAAAAATTTCCGGTCATCCTCCAGCGTCACAAGGTTGAATTCTTTAATGCGGGGGTCAGACGAATAGGCAAGCACGATGTCCACATCCTTGCTTTCCACAGCTGTATAGACAAGGTTAATTTCCATCGGATATACACGTCCGAATGAAAGCCCATACGTCTTGGTAAAAGCTTTGTAGCCGTCATTTTTTCTCTCTAGCCACGACGTATCCACGCCCAGCCTCATATTCTGGGCGTGGCCCCGAAGGTCTGAAATTTTCTTCAAATTATACTTTTCTGCGACGTCCTTTCTTACTGTGAACGCATATGTGTTCTCAAAACCAAGCGGGTCCATCCACGTAATACCATGATATTTATTAAATCCCTGCTTGGCCTGAGCCAGCGTTTCTTGCGGATCTTTCGTCTGCTTGACCGGAAACCACCCATTGTAAATTTCGCCTGTATACACGGTCCCCATCTGTATTTCATTTTCCTTCATTGCATTGATAATAAATGGAGTGGAGAGCAGGTCTGTTTTCACTTTAACGTTGATGTCAGACTGATCCTCGATCAAATATTTATACATATAGCCGAGTATCTTTGTTTCTGTGAATGTCTGCGTTCCGATAATAATAGCTTTACTACCTGTACATCCTGCTAGCAGTAGAAGTACGGACAGCAAAATAGCTAACAGTGTTATTTTCTTCATACAATAAAAACCCCCGATTTAAGCGAAATTCTGCTTGGAATTCTCCCGTTTCGTCAGCTTCTTTTCAAACAGCGATAATACAAAATCAACCACCAAAGCCAGTACCATCGCTAAAACAGCAGATGCAAAAATCAACGGCTTATCGTACACGGATAGTCCACCGACAATTAGTTCTCCCAAGCCGCCTGCGCCAATAACCGTAGCTAGCGTCGCCCAGCTAATAATATAAACTGTCGTTAAACGTACTCCTGACATAATGTAGCGGATTGCCAATGGCAACTCGATTTTAAACAGCCTCTGGCTTGAGCTATATCCGACCGCCTTTGCCGCTTCTATAATTCCTGGATCAATCGATTGAAATCCTGAATACGTATTCTGCAAAATCGGCATCAGGGAATATAAGAACAAGGCAAGAATCGCCGGTGTCGTCCCAATCCCCAACAAGGGAATAAGAATGGCAAGCAATGCCAGGCTGGGAATGGTCTGAAAGATGTTCGCAATCGTAAAGGATAGAGAACGAATCCATCCGATAGATGTTTTGGCCAAAAATGTTCCTAAAGGAATAGCAACCAAACAACCTAGTAAAACCGCGCTTGCTGAAAGAATAATGTGCTCAATTAAGGCGCTATAAAGATCGTGCCATCGCTCAACGAAAACCTGTGCATACTTCTCCATTTATTACACCCCGATTCCATTCGAGGGATAAATATCTGACATATGGCCAACAAGACTTCCCCGTGTGACCAGGCCAAGCAACGTATTGTTTTCACTTACGACAGGTACATATGCCAACTTATACTCATCCACAATATCGATGACTTGCGTTAGCAGAGTATTCGGCATTACCGTATGGGTAAACGGTTTAACAATATCGCCAACCCGCTTGTTCTCATCCTTAAACTGATTTAGCACATCATAGATTGTAATATAACCGAGCAGCTTATCGTTTTCGTTCACGACAATGAGAGAATCAACTTTTCTGCTCTCCATAATCTTAATTGAGGCGGCAAGTCCACGGGTTGGATAAGCCGTTACAGCTTTGCGAATCATGACTTCTTCCGCAGTCGGTATTTCCTGAACTTGCTTAAGTCGCTTGGCGCCAATGAATTCCTTAACAAAATCGTTGGCAGGATGTCGCAGAATTTCCTCGGGTGTGCCCTGCTGCACGACGGCTCCGTCTTTCATCAGTACGATTTTATCCGCGATTTTCAAAGCTTCATCCATATCATGCGTGACAAAAATAATCGTCTTTTTAATATCCTTTTGCAGACGGATAAGCTCATCCTGCAATTGTTCACGGCTAATCGGATCAAGCGCGCTGAACGGCTCATCCATCAAGATAACAGAAGGCTCTGCCGCCAGTGCACGGGCAACTCCTACACGCTGCTGCTGCCCCCCGCTCAGTTCCGAAGGATAACGACTACGGTACGTCTCAGGATCCAGTCCGACAACACTCAACAATTCATCCACCCGCTTAGCGATACGCTCTTCTTCCCAGTTGAGCAGCCTTGGAACAACTGCAATATTATTCGCAATGTTCATATGCGGAAAGAGACCTACACTTTGAATGACATACCCGATTCCTCGTCTCAGTTCAACAGGATCGATATGAGAGACATCTTTTCCGTTTACATATACTTTACCTGCGGAAGGTTGAATCAATCGATTGATTAATTTCATTGTAGTCGTTTTTCCGCAACCGCTAGGACCAATAAATACTGTAATCTCGCCACTGTTACACTCCAAATTCACTTCTTTCAACGCAACATACCCATCTTGGTATTTTTTTTGTACGTTTTCCAGCTTGATCATGTGTTTAAATCACCTTCTTCTCATTATATTTACATCCGCTTCAATTTCTGGATTTACTACAGCACTGCCAGATAAAAAAACGGATATGAGCGGTCAGGAAAGAAGGAATACGTATAATATTTGCTATCTTCTTCGGTTTTACGCCTTCTATTCGCTCAATAACTTTACATAACTACTATACCATAATAAAAAAAGACGTAAAAAATACGAATGGGGACAGAAGGCTGAGAGAAGACGCTTGCCTTCTGCATTGTTATGGAAGGTGAAAAGCGATTTAATTAGAACAGACCGAAGCCTTAAAGGCTCCGGTCTGTCTCTACTCTCATATTTCTTTGTTATTTTTAGCTTACCTCCTGAAAAAATGATGGATCCGTAATCATCTGAACTGAAGTCTGCTTCAAAAATTCGGCCACGGCTTCTATATCCTTTGAGAATATCCTGTCTTCTGTGAGCGGTGCCGTAATTTTGCGTGCCTGTGCATGGAATTGTTTTGTTTTGGACGCCATTTTCTCAACCCCCTGATATTCTGCAGACTGAAGTGCACAAATAAGCTCGATGGACAGTACTCTTCGGCAGTTCTGCACAATCTGGTGCGCATGACGGGCCCCAATGGTTCCCATACTGACGTGGTCTTCCTGATTAGCGGAAGATGGAATTGAGTCGACACTGGCCGGATGTGCGAGTGTTTTATTCTCGGAAACGAGTGAGGCCGCACAATATTGCAGAATCATGGCGCCCGATTGAAGACCGGGCTGCGGACTCAAAAAAGCAGGTAGGCCACTTAACTGCGGATTTACCATACGCTCAATTCGCCGCTCTGCGATATTGGCCAGCTCCGCTACAGCGATTTTTAGAAAATCCATTGCAAGCGCTATCGGCTGACCATGAAAATTACCACCTGAAACCACTTTATCTCCTTCATCGAAAATAAGCGGGTTATCAGTCGCTGCGTTCATCTCAATCTCCAGCTTCTCTTTCACATAGCCAAGTGCCTGCCAGGAAGCCCCGTGCACCTGCGGAATACAACGTAGTGAATATGCGTCCTGTACGCGAAGCTGGCCTTGTCTCGTGGTAAGTTGACTATCCGCCAAGTAGCCGCGCATTCGTGCTGCCACCGCGACCTGCTCCGGATAGCCGCGCGCAATATGCACTTCTTCTGTAAACGCATCCGTAATACCGCGCAATCCCTCCATTGTTACAGCAGCGATTAGTTCCGCCTGAGAGGCAAGCTGTTCTGCTTCCAGATAGGCAACCGTCCCCATTGCGGTCATTGCTTGTGTACCGTTAATAAGTGCTAATCCTTCCTTTGCCGTTAACGTAAGAGGCTGAATGTTCTCTGCCCGGAGCGCACTTAGCGCAGGAACAATTTGTCCCTTATAGAACACCTCACCTTCCCCTACCAGAGCAAGGGCTAAATGGGACAAAGGTGCTAAATCCCCACTGGCGCCAAGCGATCCTTGCTCGGGAATGACCGGATGAATGCGATGGTTCACAAATGCCAGCAGACAATCAATAACTTCCCGTCGCACGCCGGAGTATCCCTTAAGCAACGCATTCGCTCGAAGCAAAAGCATCGCTCGTGATACCGATTCAGGAAATGGCTGACCGACACCACATGCGTGACTGCGAATCAGGTTCAGTTGCAGCTTCTCTACATCCTTTTGCTCAATTAAAACATCGCTTAATTTGCCAAAACCTGTGTTGATGCCATAGACGACTTTATTTTCTGCTACGATTTTCTCTACAGCATGCCGACTTGCTTTCACACGCTCCAAACTTTCCGCCGAAGCTTCTACCAGCTCGTAATCATATAGCACACGACGTACTTGTGCTAACGTTAATGAATGACCGTTTAATTTAATCATATACTTCACTCTCCTTTTTCAGGCAAACAAAAAGGGAGCTACACATGCTTAAATAAAACGGTCCAAGCCGCTTTTTTAAGCGATATGTAGCCCCCTGTCATCTGTTTGCTATGGGCTCATTATCCTTGCAATATTCAAATATGATTAATTCCTAATCCTAGCGTCTCATGTTCAAGGCCGCGCACCGGTGCGCCGATGGTTCCATACAACGCTACGGCGATCCATTCACCTTCGCGCTCATTATCATACGGTTTTCCACGTATGATAGCGAAATTGAGTCCGACAGTACGCAGCACAGTGCCAAGCTGTACCTGGCCGCGCGTTACACCCTGCATCGCTTCGATAATCGCATGATACAGCGCGTGCGTCTCCCGGTAAAATGAACCATCGATTATTTGCTCTTTCTTAGCAGCAGTTTCAATGGCAGCGACAACCTTATGAGCGTCCATGGAGCCTACTTTTCCTTTGCAGAACTGATAACCTGACTTCTCTGCTAGTGCAAAAGGAAATGATTCTCCTTCAACCCCTTCTTCAAACAACGCTAGCTGCATCGCCAGTTTGCCGATGCGGTGTTCAATACGTAAGGACACGCTCTACCACTCGCTATCTGTCACTGACTTCTGTTGTACTTCTATTATCAATATATAAATCAGTCAGAAAATAGTCAACATTTTCCCGACATTTTTATTCAAATTCTCTTTTTATTTTTTCGGTGGATCAATATGTGTGATTAGCTCCGTTAAAAGTATGGTGAAAGTATGGAGGTGCTCTTCCATCCTTCCAGGAAATTCTGCTTGAATGAACGAAAGGTTATCTTTTTGTGGATCATGCCAGATAGCCCCATGCTTCTCTGTCTGGGTATATCCATCCTTGTCCCTAAGCGCCCAGTTTGTTGCTTCGAAATAACCGAAAGGAATGCCCAGCTTTTGAAAAGGTGCATGATCGCTCCAATCACCTGTAGTTCCCTTTGGAAATTCCGGGTTGTGTCCCGGATTTGTCCCCACGTTCAATTTCTTCTTCTTTGCAATGTCCAGTGCTTGCTCCCGTACCCAGCCGGCTTTACCTTCATTTCCGTATACATACATCTTATCTCCGGCAATTAGACTGTCCAGGTTAATCATAGCTACTGTATTTTTAATTTCCTCCGGCTTCATTTGCGAGGCATAATACTCTGAACCCTTTGTTCCAATCTCCTCAGCGCCAAAGAAAATGAACGTAACAGTATAAGGCGTTTTTTTATTCTGTAGCTGTTTCGCTACCTCAAGCAGCACACCTACGCTTGAACCGTTATCATCTACCCCCTGTACCCCTTTAACCGTGTCATAATGCGCTCCGACAATCAATTGCTTAGAGGATTTACCCGGTTTTATGGCTACTACATTTTGCGAAGAAATCTCTTCTTTAGCCCTGTTCTTTGTGACAAAAGGCTGCAATGTAGGTTGTAAGCCAACCTTTTTCAATTCTTGTGCGATATATTGCGCAGCTTTCTTCTCATCTTCCGTTCCGGCCACACGATCACCTAGACTTTCAGCCAGATTGGTAATGTGTTCAGCCGCTATGCTTCCCTCAGACGTCTTCGGCTTTGCTGCGGCCAGGGAAACAAATGAGGTAAGCATTAATGCTAGACAGCATACAACTGCAATCCATTTTTTCTTCATTTTATTTTCTCCTTTTCTCGACATGCGACTCTATTATATTTTCCGTCTAAATATTTTGTAAATAGTAGTTTGTTACAAAAAATAAGACCCACCAAAAAACATGGTGGGCCTTATTGCATATTATTGATTTAATTCAATTTTAGCACCGTCAGATAACAGGGCCACATTAGTAGTAATCACACGGGTTCCTTTTTTTAGGCCGTCCGTTACTAGCGCCTCTGCCCCCCGCTCACCACTCGTTTTCACCTCTACCCGTTTTGCCTTGTCACCTTCAAGAACGTAAACATACGTTTTGTCTTTCTCTTTTACAAGCGCCGATGACGGGATTACAATACCGTGCTGTGTATCAGGTGCCAGAATACGCACCTCCGCCAGCATACCGGATTTTAATTTCAAATCTGGATTTGCTACGGTAATCTGCACTGGATATCCTTTTCCTTTTTCATCAAGTGGGCTGATATTCTTCACTGTTCCTGTCGTTACATAATCGAATGCGGATGCCTTGACCTGTACCTGGCTACCCGGCTGCACATTATTAACCTGGTCCGCTGGCAAATATACGAGCATATTTACAGTATCCAGATTTGCTACAACCAATACCGGGGACTGCATAGATACCATCTCGCCGATTTCAGCATTTTTGGCACCAATAATCCCGTTAATCGGTGAGACGACGGTCGCATCTGCCAGCATATCGCGTGCGATATTCGCCCCTACCTGCGCCTGTTTCAACGCCTGTTGGCTTGCTTCAATGCCAGCTGTATTTTGCGCTACACCAACTTGTTTCTGCGCATTCTCATAGCCACCGTTTGCATTCTGGTAGCTAGCCGATGCATTATCATATGCCTTTTGTGCTGTAGCAAGTGACTTTTTCGCTGCAGCTACTTTCTCCTGTGCATTCGTACGGGCAATCTCTGCACTGCGATAGCCTGCCTGCGCATTCACCAGCGCCGTTTCCGCCTGATCAAGCTGAACCTGGGATACTGCTCCTTGAGCGAACAGTTGCTTCATTCGATCATGATTTGTCGTAGCATCATTAAGCGCCTGCTTCGCTTTGTCAAAGGAAGTAATCGCATCTTCTACCACATGCGTTGCCTGCTCAAGCGCACTGTTAGCCTGCGTGATAGCTCCCTGAGCTTGAATCATAGCATTCTTCGCCTGTAACACTCCGTTTTTCGACTGTACAGCACCGCCAGTCGCCTGGACAATACCGGACTCCCGGGCTGCTTGTGCAGTCTGGATGCTTGCTTGTGCCGCTGACACAGCCGCGTCCGCTTTCGTAACAGCGTTCTTCAAGTCTTTATCCTCTAGTCGGAACAAAACCTGGCCTTTTTTCACCCGCATACCAACATCTACAGGAATGTCTATAATTTTCCCCGCCATTTTGGGCATAATGTTCACTTTTTGATCCGGCATGACCGTTCCTGTATACACTTTACCGCCGAGCGCACCTTCCTGTGCCTGTGCTACCTTAACAGAAATCGGTGCATCTGACGCCGCTTCCTTGGCACTGGTAGTACAGCCTGCAAGCGCCACAGCCCCTAGCAATAAATACGTGATCGCCTTTGTCCGTTTCGCTCTTCTTCCCATGATTTCTCCCTTTCTTTCCCTTTATCTTCTAGCTTGCCTGTACTTCCGGCGCTTTCTTTTTCTTCCAAAATAGCAATACGAGCGGAATTGTAATAAATAGCGGTATGGAAGAAATAAGAAACGTATCTGCAATTCCCCATGCCATTGCTTCCCGTTGAATGATACCGCCAAGTGAAGACATGGCACTCGTTCCGAGTATGCCTTGGAAATACTGAACACTCGCCTCGTTTATTGATTCGGCAATATGCTGTGCATGCAATGTCGTTCTCTGCTGCATAAGCGCAGTCAGTACAGCAATCCCCATCGAAGATGCCACTTGTCGGATAAGATTGGACAGCGATGATGCATTCCCGACCTGCTGGGGTGCCACAGCGTTCATCCCTGCAGTAGATAATGGCATCATACAAAGTCCAATCCCGATTCCACGTATCGCAAGTACGGTTTCCAGCCACGCAAAAGACGTATCCACCGTCAAGCGGTGAAGTTCATATGTCATCACGCTTGTAATAGTTAAACCAACCAATCCTAATGGAATCACTCCGATTTTATCGAACAAACGCCCCGCAATCGGCATCATAACAGCCATTGCGATCGCCTGAGGAATCAGAATAATCCCCGTATCAATAGGTGATACCCCTTGGATATTTTGAAGAAAAATAGGGGTTAAAAATACGCCACCGAACATGCCTATCGTTACAAGACTTGCAGCAATAACGCTTAGTGTATAAGTGAAGTTCTTAAGTAAACTTAAGTCAATAATTGGATCTTCCTTACCTGCCTCCACCCAGAGAAGGAAGACAAGCGTCCAGAATGAAATAAAAAATAGAGCTACAATTTCAAATGATGTCCAGCCTTTCGATTGACCATTACTTAATGCGTATAGCAATGTACCCGCCGATGTGGCGGCCAGCAAAAACCCCCAAGTATCAAAGGTCTTTCCTTCAACTTTTTCTGTTTCCTGTAGCAGCACAGAAACAAGCACAATAGCCAGTATCGCTACAGGAATATTAATAATAAACAAAAAGCGCCAGTTAAACATCTCTATTAAATACCCACTTAACGTCGGTCCGACAGCAGGTGCCACCATTGCTGATACACCCCAAAGACCGAGCGCTGTGCCAATTTGTTCACGAGGCATGATCTTGTAAATAATTGACATGCTAATAGGCATAATAACACCGCCGCCCAGCCCGGCAATAATACGGGCGACAATAAGCGATGTATCGCTCCACGCTAAAGCACAAAACAACGTCCCTAAAGTAAACACACCAAGTGAGATAATGAAAAACTTTTTATATCCAAGCCGATCTCCCATATAGCCGCTGATCGGGATAATTACACCTGATGCCAGCATATAGCCAGTCAATACCCATTGAATTCGATCCGTGGTGGAGCCGAATACGTTAGTCAGCTTTGGTAGCGCTACATTAATCAAACTATTATTTAGAATAGCAACAAATGCTCCGACAATAATAGCAATTAATGCAAGCCACCGATATCCCGATGACTGAGCCTGAGGAGAGGCGGTAGCTGTTGCAGCACTCACAGCCATTCCTCCTTGCTAGGCAATATGGACTTTGACTTCGACGTTTGTGCCGGGAATCAATTCCATATCATCCGGTTTGTTGATGCTGATTTCAACTGGAATACGCTGTGTTACTTTATTGAAGTTACCGCTCGTGTTCGTTGCCGGGATAAGAGAAAATACAGCGTTAGAAGCCGTTCCTATCTTCCTTATTTTCCCGGTTATTGTTTTTCCATTTAATGTATCCAGCGTAATATCCACCATCTGTCCAGGGCGGATTTTAGCAATATCAGTTTCTTCAATATTAGCAGACACATATAGATGATTCGTGTCCATCATCATCGCCACTGCTTGACTCGGCGAACCAATTTCGTGCTGTTTCATATAAATTTTCATTACCATGCCATCAATAGGGGCGCGTAGTATAGAACGATTGACCATGCTAGGATCCATATTAGCTGGATCTTGCTCTGCAACCACATCATTCTTACGTAAAACATCGCCTTCTTCAACATGAATTTGCGTGATCTCTCCGGCAATTTGCGGCATAACTCGATACTGGTCGCCTTGAATACGCGCATCTTCGGTTTTAACATAATGCGCACCTTGATACCAATAATAGTAACCAATGCCTCCCCCACTAATAATCATTGCCAAAAGAAGAATCCATAGTAAGCTCTTTCGGTTCATTCTTCTCCCTCTTTCCGTTTACTTTCCTTTTCTAATATTTTGCATACAAAGGTTTTGCGAAAAAATTTTTCATTTCTTTTTTTCTTCTAATTTCTCTGTTAAGTGCCCGGCCAGCAATTGCAGTGAGCGGATAATCGTATGTACCTCCTCCTCTGTCATCCCGGAAAGCAATCCGTCGAAGTAGTTGTCTTGCAGAATAGGAACTTCCTTGCAGATTTCTTCGAACTTCTTTCCGAAATTAACCAGTACGACACGACGGTCTTTCTCGTCACGTACACGTCGCACGTACCCGTTTTCTTCAAGTCGATCTACAATACCCGACACTGTACTATTGGATAACCCCAATTGTTTACTAATATCGGACATGCGCTGAGGCTCACGTTTCAGACAGCGAAGTACGAGCAGCTGCGGACCTGTAATGTTAAAGGCGGCAAGCTCGCTGGTCAGCACTTCTAAGAATGACTGATGAATCTGCCGTATAAGAAGTCGAATTTGTTTAGATGGGTTCTGCATTTCATATTCCTCTTCAAAATATTTCCGATCCAAATATTTCGCATGCGAAATACTGATATAGATTATAGCAGGTAAACCAAATCTTACAACCCTAAAGTTGTAACTTTTTGCACATTTATATTGAAAAAATTTCATGTTGCGGTTTTTTCTTACGGGTAATAAAGGGGCATAAAGAATAGAAAAAGCCCTGTCTGTGTACAGAGCTTTTCGTTCTTTTTACGCTTTGTTTATTAATTCTAGCATCCGATCTGGATGATTCGTGCAAATCTGCAATTCCGGATGAAAATCTATTAGTTGCCGGATATGTTCCGCATTATCTACCGTCCAGGCAATCACTGTATAGCCTTCCTCAATCATCTCGTGTACAAAGCCAGGAGTCAGATAAGGGTACGGGATAGAGAGAATCGTTGCTCCTGTTACTGCAAGTTGCTCACGCAGCAATGTAGACTTCCCTCCAAAAATCAAGCCTTTTGTTAATTCAGGGGCCAGTTCGTGTATGCGTGCCACCGCGTCATGATCAAACGATGAGACGTACGCCTCCCTCTCCATACCATACAGACGTATCAGGTCTGCTACCTTTTCTTCCAGCCCAGGGTACATATCGCCTGCAGTTTTCAGCTCAATGTTTAGAAGAAGCTTACCGCGCACTTCCCCCAATACTTCTTCAAGTGATGGTATCTTCTCTCCTGCAAAAGCTTCGTTAAACCATGAACCTGCATCGAATTGCCTGAGCTCTTCCAGCGTATAATCTTTCACCGTGCCACTGGCGTTGACCGTTCTGCCAAGCTCGAAATCATGCATCAATACGGGTACGCCATCCTTTGATAATTGTACGTCAATTTCCATTGCTTGAATGCCGGGATGCGTCAATGCTAGACGAACAGCCGCCATCGTGTTCTCCGGTGCTCTTCCAGACCATCCCCGGTGAGCCATACAAGTATTCATTATCTACTCCTCCTTCTCTGCACCTGAAACCGGGAAGTTACTTTACCTTCCCGGTTGTTATTTATGCGTGTCTATCGCATTTATTTCTTTAAAATCTTCTCGGCCTTCTTCTCCACAGCGGCTATCGCCTCATCCGGTGTCGCTTGACCAAGCATCGCCCGCTGAAGCTCTGCCATAATAACTTCCTGCAATTCTTTGTATCCCGGAACCATTGGACGGGCCTTTGCATATTCAAGCTGATCGACCGCTACTTTAAGGTTTGGTCTTTCTTTATATACATCCTGCATTTGTTTGGATTCCACCGCTTCTGTCGTTGCCGGCATGTATCCGGAAGCAAGCGACCAGTCAATTGTTTGTGGTGTATCGGTCATCCATTGGATGAACTCCCATGCTGCTTTCTTTTTTGCGTCAGAAGATTTGGCCAGCACGACGAGATTGGCTCCCCCTGTTGGAGCGCCGTATGTCTTACCTGCTGGCAGAAATGCAGTACCGACATCGAACTTTGCATTGGATTCAAGCGCCTGCAAATCGCCTGTTGAGGTGAAAATCATAGCTACCTGTCCATTCAGGAAATCTTGCTTTGCTACATCCCATGCATTGTACTTCTCACCTGGAGGGTTTTTCATAATCCCTTCCTTCACCATACTCGTCCAAAGCTTGATTGGCGCTTTACCTGCTTCATTATTAATCGCCAGTTGCTTGCCGTCCTCGCTCAGAATGCTGCCTCCATTTTGGAATACGAGCGCTTCATAAAACCAGATATCAATAGGCGTGGAAAAACCATACGTCTTTGTTTTGTCGCCTTCTTTTTTCGTCAATTTACGTGAGTATTCAATAAGCTCATCCCATGTTTTTGGACCTGCCGGGTCAAGCCCTGCTTCCTTCAATTTGTCCTTATTCACATATAGAAGTGGAGTGGAGCGGTTGAACGGCACCGCATATAACTTGTCTTTCCAATACGAGTTACCCATCAGTCCAGGTATGTACTTTGTCTCCATCTCTTTTGCATAGGGTCCTAAGTCTTCAAGCGCCTTTGCATTAGCAAACGTACCGACGACACCCGCCTCGACCATCGTAACATCAGGCTGATTACCAGCAGTTATAGCCGACAGCACTTTCGCGTGATTCTGATAGTAATCACCCTGATATGCCGGCTTTACAACAATATCTTTATGTGTTTCATTAAATTTTTGCACCATCTCTTCAATCTTTTTACCGTTCTTGCCTCCAAGCGCATACCAAAAATCGATTTCTACCGGTTTTCCGTCTCCCGCTCCAGCCGATTTCTCTCCTTCGGCCGCACCGCCTGTTTTAGAAGCAGACTGGCTACAACCTGCAACCAGCAATGATACACTCAACAACAGCATCAAAAAAACACTAGCCCACCTTTTCATATCCGGCTTTCCTCCTTAAAATTCCTTCTATGTTATTTCGATTGGTATACAAACGCATTAATAATGTGCCGTTGCGCAAAGAAAAAGATAATGAGAATCGGAACGACAAGAATCATGTTGCCGGCCATAATGACATGCCACAGCGTATCCCCTTCACTTGACTTCATCATCGCCACGCCAATCGGCAATGTACGAACCTGCTCATTGTTCGTCATAATAAGCGGCCAGAAGTAATCATTCCAATGATAAATAAAGCTGAACAGACCGAATGTGACCAGCACCGGCTTGGCCATAGGCACCATGACCTTCCACATAATTTTCCATTCGCTTGCATTATCCAGACGAGCTGCCTCTATAACCTCATCCGGTACCTGCATGAATGCCTGTCGCAAAAGAAAAATTCCAAATGCACTGGCACCGTAGGGCAGGATGAGTGACCAGAGCGTATTGACCAAATTCCATTCACTCATAAATACGTAAATCGGTAGAAAAATGACCTGAGGAGGTATCATTAGTGCGATGAGCGTTAATCCAAACAATACATTACGTCCCTTAAACTTATACCTCGCAAAAGCATAGGCAGCAGGTACAGCAGTGAACAATTGCAGCACAAGAATGGACAAAGCCACAAACAGACTATTCACAAGATAAGTCAGGAACGGACCCGATTTCCAGGCCACAGCAAAGTTTTGAATTTGCCAGCTTTCCGGCAGAAATGTTGGGGGAAAGCGGAAGACTTCCGGCAATGTCTTAAAAGCGGTCAATGCCATCCATAAGAATGGGAAGACGAAAAGAAGCGCCACTGCTAGCAGAAGCAGCCATTCAATTGTTTTAAACACGTATAGGCGAAGTGGGTACACAGTATAGTCTCCTTTCTTCCGTCACCAGTTAACGGTAATGCACCCGCCGGGACATAAATGCAAAATGGACGAGCGTCAACAAACCTACTAGGCCAAGTAGAATGACTGAAGCTGCAGAAGCAATGCCTCCGTTAAAAAAATCCATACCTTGTTCATAAATATAGTAGACAAGCATATTCGTGCTACTCACCGGTCCCCCCTGCGTCATAATGGCAATCGTATCGAACACCTGAAACGAAGAGATCGTATTAATGACCAGCAGGAAAAAAATTGTTGGAGAAAGCATCGGTACTGTAATTTTGTACAGCGTTTTGATACGTGATGAACGATCCAGCTCCGCCGCTTCATAAATATCACGCGGAATGCTTTGCAGCCCTGCAATGAAAACGATAGTGTTATAGCCAACCACTTTCCATACACTAACCAAGACAAGAGATAACAATGCGCTCTTCGTATCACTCAGCCACGTGTATGCAGGCAAACCCAAAGCTTCTAAGACTGCATTCAGCAGGCCATATTGCGGATCCATCATCCACATCCAGAGCATGGATACAGATACGAGCGAGATAATGTGCGGACTAAAAATCGTGCCCTGAATGATTCCGTATATTTTTGCTTTTCGATTCAGCCACAACGCCAGCAAGAATGCAAGCCCGATACCTAGAGCTACCGTCAGTACTGTAAACAATCCGGTATTTATTACGACCTGATAAAAGTCCTGTTCCTGAAATAACTCCGTAAAGTTGGCAAATCCAACCCACTCTTTTGCTTCAAGATTCAGCAATGACCAATCATGAAAGCTCAAGTACATCACATATCCGATCGGATAGAAGAAAAACAGGGCGAAAAACAGGAGCGCGGGCGTTACATAAGCGTATGGTCGAATCGTTTCCCAGCGACCCCAAGCTGGCTTCTGCTGGGGCCATGCCTGCGCATGTGCCGATTCAAGCATTTCGATTTCCGGCTTCGCTACCGCTTCATTTTGCATTTATGCGATTCCTCCTATTACAGAATTCGCCATAGCCTTCCTTTTCTCACCGATTATTCTCGTTCCTGTTGCTCTATCAAAGAAATATAGGTGCTTGGCATCCACAGATACCCGGACATTCATTCCTACCTCAATAATGCTTTCTGTACTTCCTTTTACAACCACTCGCTCATCCTTCGTCTCAACATAATATAGTAGCTCTGAACCAAGAATTTCACGGGAGACAAGCACCCCATTCAGCATAAGCCCCTTGCCCGCTACCGTATCCAAGCTCTCAAACACATCAATAGCGGCCTTTTCGGGACGAAATCCGATGACGCAGGAAGGCTGATTATACATAGAAACAACATTCATCGGTGGCGATCCAATGAACTGGGCGACAAACAAGTTCGCCGGCATGGAATATAGATCGATAGGAGAAGCAACCTGCTGAATCTCACCTTGATTCATTACAACAATCTGATCGCCCATTGTCATTGCCTCAACTTGATCATGCGTCACATAAATAAAGGTGGTTCCCATCTGCTTATGCAGGGACGTTAATTCAACGCGCATTTGATTACGTAGCTTGGCATCCAGATTGGATAACGGTTCGTCCATCAGAAATACCTTCGGCTTCTTCACCATAGCTCTCGCCAATGCTACCCGCTGTCGTTGTCCCCCGGATAAATGGGACGGCTTACGCTGCAAATAATCGGTTAAACCGACCACTTCCGCAATCTCTTCCACCTGTTTTTTCGTCTCTACGCGAGAAAGCCCCCTATTCCTGAGCCCGAATCCAATATTGTCGAATACGCTCATCGTTGGATACAGCGCATAGTTTTGAAATACCATCGCTACATCCCGTTTGCCAGGCGGCGTATGATTGACCTTTTCGTTTCCAATTTGTAGTTCGCCCTCGGTTATTGACTCCAGTCCTGCTATCATTCGAAGCGTCGTCGATTTTCCACAGCCGGAAGGACCAACCAATACAGTAAACGAGCCATCCGGGACGCTCAGGTTCAAGTTCTCAATGACTGCTTGATTCTCGTATTTTTTCGTAATCTGCTTCAAAGTGACTTCAGCCATTCGATCATCGCTCCTTTCATTTCGCTTTCGCCAGCATAAGTCCACTTGTAAGCTCTTGAATATTTAAAAAGTAATAATCAGGACATACATCAATGTCACAAATTGCACCATACCAATCAATAAGCACGCTTGTAACCCCTGCGGCTTTAGCGGCAAGCAAATCATACTTGCTGTCACCGACCATAGCCGTCTCTTCCGGCATAGCCCGTAATTCCGCCATTCCCCTCAATATAGGCTCTGCAGAAGGCTTGCCCGCATGAACATCATCGACCGTAACAATGGAGTCGAATACCTGCAAAATGCCCGCTATCTGCAAACCTCTCATCGTAAAGCCCTTCTGTTTATTCGTTACAATCCCAAGTCTGTAACCTGATGTCTTCAATGCTTCCAGCTCTTCTTGAATGCCGGGAAACAGGCGAACTGTACGATCATGGTACGCATTCAGATGCTCGAAATAATATTGGAATACCTGCTCCCTTGTGTATCTTCCGCCCAGTGAAGTTTCGATAACTTCAATGAAGTTGTCAAATGACTCGCCGAATCGTGCCAAAATCGCCTCTCTTGTAAAAAGTCCCGGCACATGCGCTTCCGCTGTCGCATATACGGCATCAATTACCGAGTCCCGGCTGTCAAGCAAGGTTCCATCCAGATCAAACAGCAGACAACGAATATGGTTCACCGTTTACCTTCTCCCTCCATAACCGATGATTTCCCATGGACACCGCAATCGCTCCATTGCGCAACGCCTTGACCATTTGATTACGGTTCGATAACAGCCCGCCAGCAATAACAGGTACACAGATATGCCTACGGAATTCAGTGATGAACTCCGGTAGAAGACCCGGCATAATTTCTACTGCATCGGGTGCCGTCTCCCGAACAGATTCCAGGCTTGATTTAATTGCGTCGCTATCTACAAGAAAAAAGCGCTGTATCGTAAGCAACCCATGCTTTTTCGCCTGCTTTATCAGGCTGTTTCTCGTTGTGACAATGCCGTCCGGCTTCACGCACCTGGCCAAAAAAGCAATTCCCTCCTTATCCTGGCTCATGCCACCAATACGCTCGGGATGAACGAATACGAAAATACCATGCGATTTGTAAAGCTGGACGTAACGTGTGATATTCCCGATATTACCAATGGACAGTACGACGGCGCCTACATCAGCATCCAATGCTTTCTCCAGAAACTTCTCATCTTTAATTGATGCGATCTTCCTGCTTGCCTCAAGCTCTGCATAAAAATCTGTGCGCTTCACGGTTCGTCTCCTTTCAAACAAAAAAACCTTAAATAGAATTACAGGGCATAAGCCGCGTCCACATACTGTCATAAACGCGCGTACGCATCGCTTTCTTGTAAGTTCTATTTGAGGTTTCTCCCAGACTCCAACCTTGGCCTATTCACTTGTTACTTATACAATACAGCGATATTGTTATGGCAAAGTGAATAGATTGTTAAAGAAATGTATTTTTCAAAATAAAAAAGGCGGTGTCCCGTTTCATATGAAACAGAACACCGCACTTTCCGGTACACTTTTATTTTTGCATAAACTTATTCATTCTTCTCGAACATGGCCAGGTAACGACCGTACCCTTCTTTCTCCATATCCTCTTTTGGTATGAAGCGCAGTGCGGCGGAGTTGATACAATAACGTAATCCCGCAGGAGCCGGTCCATCGTCAAATACGTGGCCCAGATGCGAGTCAGACCCTTTGCTCCGCACTTCGGTCCGTACCATAAAGTGACTGTAATCCTGCTTTTCTTCAATCCGCTCATCATGCAACGGTCTGGTAAAGCTCGGCCAGCCGCAACCCGAATCAAATTTGTCACGTGAGCTGAACAATGGCTCTCCAGAGACGATGTCAACATAAATGCCTTCTCGTTTATTATCCCAGTACTCGTTACGGAACGGAGGTTCTGTACCATTATTTTGTGTTACCTCATACTGCATAGGCGTTAGCTTTTTCTTCAACAGTTCTTTATTCCGTTTCTGGCCCCAATTCTCTTCGATAAATGCTTCGCGGCCCGAGCCTTTACGGTACATCCTATAATGCAACGGATTTTTTCTATGGTATGCCTGATGGTATTCTTCGGCCGGATAAAAGGGGGAGGCAGGTAGAATCTTCGTTACAATCGGCTGACTGAATCGCCCACTCTCTTCTAAGGACTTTTTAGAAGCTTCCGCCTTTTGCTTTTGTTCCTCGTTATGATAAAAAATTACAGTCTGATACGATTGTCCACGATCGTGGAACTGTCCGCCGGGGTCGGTCGGATCGATTTGCTGCCAGTAGAGTTCAAGCAGCTTGTCATACGGAAATACATCAGGATTATACGTAATCTGTACCGCCTCATAATGACCTGTCGTCTCGGAACATACTTCTTCATATGTGGGATTTTCCTTATGACCACCCGTATAGCCGGATACCACCCTGATAATTCCCGGCATTTCTTCAAACGGCGAGACCATACACCAGAAGCAGCCTCCTGCAAACGTCGCAAGCTCCTGCCCCTGCTCAACTATGTTTTCATTACGCACGCTTTCCATCACTCCATTCGTGAATAATATGCGCTTGTCATTCTTTATTATGATAAGCTAAATAATCTTTTCGTAAAAGCCGAAAACTTTCGGTAATGGGCCTGACTAGTCCTGAGGACAATACACTGTTACCACACCGTTCTGCACATGTTGCTGTGCTATAAGTTCACGCACTTTATCCGTAATTTCAGTAAATTGGTCACGCTGCGACGTTTTCATTTCAAACGTATGTATCATAGCTATCCACCTCATCTGATATGTCTTTTCCTTATTTTTACCACAACATTATCAAAAACAAAAAAGCGGGCTGCTTCATTTATAGCAACCCGCTTTCTTATCATTAAATTAATACGTATGGTTCATCAACACATACCACATAACGAAGATGGAACCAAACACAACCGTAAAGGCTACAAACAGGCCGAAGTAAATGCCTCCCTTTTGGAAAATAGCAGATTTACTTTCACGAATGTGCATAAACATATACAACTGAACGAATACCTGCAGAATCGCCAGTACTAAGCTAACACCGATGGCTACATTCACAGACAATCCGGAAACGAGCATAGCCCAAAATGCAGCGCCGGTCAACACGAGCGACAAGATAAAACCGATAACGTGACTCCAAGGAAAGCCATGATGATCATGTTCTTCTACATATTGTTCGCCATTATCATTATGTGAAGCCATCGATTACACCACCATTCCTGTCAAGTATACGACCGTAAAGATGAAAACCCACATAACGTCCAGGAAGTGCCAGTACAGACCAATAATGAACGCTTTACGTGTCGTTCTCGGCGTAAGACCGCGCTGTAGCACTTGGATGATAATACCTATCATCCAGAGAGAACCGAGAGTTACGTGCGCTCCATGCGTACCCACCAACACGAAGAAGGAGGACAGGAACGCGCTCGTACCCCATGTAGCTCCCTCATGGTTAACATAGAGCAAGAACTCTTCGATCTCCATGTACAGGAAGCCAAGACCCAAGAGTAAGGTAATAATTAACCAGATCGCAAGCCCTTTCGATTTGCCGCGGCGCATTTCATGAATGGCCAAACCGCAGGTAAAGCTACTTGTCAAAAGCAAAAGGGTTTGGATAAGCATACTTTTGAACTCAAACAATTCTTTCGGTGTCGGTCCGCCTGCTGTACTTCCTTGCAAAATAATGTACATTGCAAACAGACACGAGAAGAGAACAAACTCAGCCCCCAAGAAAATCCAGAAACCGAGAATATTCATTCTGCTTTCTTCTGTACTGTATTCGAGAGGTCCTTTGTAACCAGGATCAACGTGTGCTGCCATTCGTTACACCCCCTCTATCTTCTTAACTTCATCGACACTTACATAATAGCCATCATCATAATCGAACGAGCGTGTGGCCATACAAATCAAAATACCGATGAAAGCTGGAATTGCCATCCAGAACCATCCGAAGACGAATCCGAAACCAAAAACAAAGAACAAACCGCCCATAATAACAGGGACGCCAGAGTTGCTTGGCATATGGAACTTCTCAAGCGGTCCGTCAATCACCTTCTCACCGCGTTTCTTAGCGTACCATACCGGATCCATTTCTTTAATCTCAGGTATGCGTGAGAAGTTATAATATGGAGCCGGAGAAGGAATTGCCCACTCCAATGTACGACCGTTCCACGGGTCCGCTTCATTTGTACGCGGTGCGTAACGGATGCTCCAGTAGATATTGTAACAAATAATCAAGAAACCGACACCTTGCATAAACGTACCAATTGTGGAAGCCATGTTTAAGGCGCTCCAGTCAGTGTTGGTATACATATAAATACGGCGCGGCATTCCCATCAGACCAAGAATGTACTGCGGGAAGAATGTAAGGTTAAAACCAATCATAAACCACCAGAAGCCATGCTTACCTTGACGCTCGTTCAGTTTGAAACCAAACAGTTTTGGCCACCAATAGTACAGACCGGCGATCATACCGAATACAACACCACCGATTAGCACATAGTGGAAGTGCGATATCAGGAAGTAGCTGTTATGGTACTGATAGTCGGCTGGAGCGGCTGCAAGCATAACGCCTGTCACCCCACCAACTACGAAGTTAGGAATAAACGCAAGCGTCCATAGCATCGGAACTGTGAAGCTAATCCGTCCTTTATACATCGTAGCCAGCCAGTTAAAGATTTTAACACCTGTAGGTATAGCAATAAGCATCGTCGAAACCGAGAAGAATGAGTTAACACCCGGTCCTGCACCCATCGTATAGAAGTGATGCGCCCATACGATAAAGCTTAAACCTGCAATCGCAATCATAGAGATAACCATTGCATTATGACCGAACAGACGTTTCCGCGAGAACGTACTTACGATCTCGGAGAAAATGCCGAATGCCGGAAGAATAACGATATATACCTCAGGGTGACCCCACATCCAGAACAAGTTTACCCACATCATCGGCATCCCGCCACCATCAACCGTAAAGAAGTGAGTTCCAAACATCCGGTCGAATGTAAGCAGTGCCAAAGCAACTGTCAAAATCGGAAACGCATACACAATGATTACAGAAGTAATCAGTACAGACCAAGTAAACATTGGCATTTTCGACAATGTCATACCTGGCGCACGCATACGCAGAATGGTCACAATAAAGTTAATACCACTCGCTAATGAACCGATACCGGACAGCTGAAGTCCCCATAAATAATAGTTCTGACCTACCCCTGGGCTATGCTCAAGACTAGCCAGCGGCGTATAGCTGGTCCATCCGGCATCAGGAGAACCACCAATAACGAATGAAAGGTTGAACAGCATCGCACCCGCGAAGAAGAGCCAGAAGCTCAAAGCGTTCAGCCAAGGATACGCAACGTCACGGGCACCGATTTGTAGCGGCATCGCGACGTTAATCATACCGAAAATAAACGGCATCGCCATGAAAAGAATCATGATCGTACCGTGTGTAGTAAAGATTTGGTTATAGTGCTCAGACTCTAAGAATTTCATTTCCGGTGCAGCCAATTGGATACGCATGAGCAATCCATCTACTCCACCCCGGAACATCATCAAAAGAGCGGCAAGAATATACATGATACCGATTTTCTTATGATCAACGGTAGTAAGCCACTCTGTCCAGAGCCATTTCCACTTCTTAAAGTACGTTAGTACAGCTACGATTGCAATTGTGGCTAGCACAATGGAAGCATCCGCAGCGTAGATCATCGGGTCGCCTGTTACAAAAAATTCATCCCAACGCACTTTTCCTTCCTCCTTCCGTCAAAAAGTTAATGTATTAATGTTGCTCATGGCCACCAGACTCGCCAGTTTTTTTGCGGTATTGATGTACGGTTTCAATTACCGAATCGTCATGTGTACCGGAGAATGTCAGACGTTCTTCCAGTATGCCTTTTTTAATAATTTCTTGGAATTTCTCATCAGTCAGCTTTGGTGCTGTTGCTTTTGTTTCTCTAGCCCACTTATCGAAGTCCTCAGGTTTTTGCGCAATCACTTTAAAGTTCATATGCGCAAATCCCTCACCCGTAAAGTTAGCGCTCTTTCCGTCGAATTCACCTGGTTCATCAGCCTGCAACATAAGATAACCGGTATGTCCAGGCATCGTGTATTCCTGTCCGCCCAGCTTTGGCACCCAGAAAGAATTCATATTTGCCGTTGAGTCAAGCTGGAAGTTAATCTTTTGTCCCGCTGGAATATTAACATAGTTTACTGTTTCAATTCCTTGCTCAGGATACTTGAAAATCCATTTCCAGTCTGCTGCAACTACCTGGATTTTCATTGGTTCTTGCTCAGGTTTTTTCTCCAATCCGTACGTAATTTGAACAGTCGGAATAGCAAGAGCCATAACAATAATAACCGGAATCAACGTCCACAGAATCTCCAATTTGGTATTTCCATGTGTATCCGGCGGCTCATAATCCATATTATCCGGTCTCTCACGGTAACGAATGAGAATAATGGTAAACAAGACAAATACAACGATCAATACAAGCGATACCAGTGCGAAAGACCAAAGAATCAGGTTATACTGTTCCTGCGCAACCGGCCCTTTAGGGTCTAGAACATCGATTTTTTCTGTACAACCAGTGAGCAATAGCAGCAAAAAAGGTAATATTGCACCTAATTTCACAAGACCTTTTTTAGTCATAACTGCTCCAGTTACCTCCCTTCTGTATTCCTTAAGACGCTATACATCCATTTTTTACATGCAATTTTCTGTACGTAAATTTCCTTTATTTTACTCCCCTTTTCATGGTGCTAATACTAATAAAGTTAGGATGCGACGCCTATTATAGCAGAGTTACCGCATAACAGTGACCTTGTAACAAAATCGACAAGAAAAATTCACAAATTAATTTCATAAATATTTCATATATGAAGAAAAAAGTTTTTAATTCAATAAAAAGGAAGAAAAAAAGTCCGTAAATTACCAATTACAAACTCTTTTCTTCCTTTTTTAGTTTAGTATTCATCTAAATTTTTTTGCACTTTAGTTAAAAAAGTTTCAATTGGTGAGGTCCTAAATCCTGGTACTCAACCCCAAGAAGTTCCATCATTTCCTTCGCATTGTCGGCCGCATCGCCACCAGAGTTATTGTTGAACACTACACATATTTCTTTGGATTTTGTTTGAAGGAATTCAAGTTTATCTTTCCATTCTTTTAGTTCATCTGTGCTGTAGCGGTACAGATAACGAACGTCTCGCCAATTTGGTTGGCCACTGCTATGCCATCCGGATACGTTACGTCCATGGAACCGCACAATTGTCAATTCCGGGTGGGTCGGATGCAGGACAGTCGGAACAGAGCCAACTCCCGCCTGTGGCTCATCACAAATGCTATGTATCCAGCCATCCCGTTCCATAAATGCCAGCGTATTCTCTCTCATACGAGGCGCAAACCAGCTCTGGTGACGGAATTCGAGTGCAACCGGAATGCCTTCCATCTTCTCTTTCGTATAGCGGAGAATGCCTACATTCTTCTGTGTGCAATCAAACCAGGGTGGATACTGAAACAGTACGGCTTTCAGCTTTCCAGCCTCTAATACCGGCTCTATGGACCTCTTAAATGCGTCAAACATCTCTCCCATGCTTTCAAACGGATTCTCGCCTCGAAGGTGCCCTGTCATTCCCTGATACGCTTTAACGATAAAGCCAAAACGTTCTGGTGTATCCCGAACCCACTTTACATAATTTTTTACCGGCTGTACAGCATAAAACGAACTATCCACTTCTACAACAGGAAAATAAGAACTATATACCTGCAATTTATCCGAGCTTGGTATCTTATCGATATATAAGTTATCATGATCGCCCCAACCCGTCAAACCGACCAAAATCATGGTGTATGCTTATACCTCCTTCATCCACTCCAGCGTCCGTCTTATCCCTTCCTCGTATGGCGTTGCCGGGAGCGGTCCAATCTGTGTCTTATATTTGTCACCTGATAAAACAACAGGCTCTTCCATTAAATACATCATTTCTCTTACTTCCCACATCATTTTGTTGAATAAACCGATAAATGTGATCATCCCCTTGCCTACGGTCATTACTTTTCCACGATAACCGGTTATCTCCTTTATAATAGCAATTATCTGATGACCGGAGATGACTCCATAGCCCGGAATGTTCCAATTTTGTCCGTACGCTTCCTCCCGCATCGCTAATGTGACAAGAGCCTTTGCGCCATCCGGCGTGAAAATATACTCCCTCTCTACATCCTGTCTTCCAACAAATATTGCTCTCTTACCTGACAGTATCGTCTCCAGTGTATGATGCAAGACAGTGTTCGACGCATGAGGACCATAGAAGTCCGGAAAATGCGCAATAAGAGATTGAACGCCCCGCTCTCTGGCCTGATTAACCATATGTTCCATTTCAAGGCGGATGTTGCCTTTTTTCGTATGTGGACGTTTAGGATAGCTTTCGTCGATTTTCCTTCCATCTCCTCTTCCGTATGCATAAATATTATCTACAATTGCCAGCTTCGCCTTTAAAGCTTTAGCCGCGGCCAATATATTTTCCATAATAATAGATTGCCCTGTCGCCCATTCCGGATACGGGATATTAACTGCATGAAAGATTACATCTACATCTTTTCCCGCATCTATGATGTCTTCGATTTTATTCACATTTCCCACCGCAATGCGGACATTTTCCATTTCTTTAAACAGCCTGTTGAGTTTTTCTTCTGTTCTAGCTAAAGCCACCGTTTGAACACCCTGCTCCGCCAACTCCTTTACAAGTGCATATCCCATTCCGCCTGAAGCACCCAGTACTAATGCTTTTCTCATTCGTATCATCTCCCATTTTTATCCCGGTCCAACTGGCAGTAAAATCCCCTCTCAAGTACACTACATAAAGGATAACTGCCCCTAAGATCCCGCTGATATAAGCTTTATTTTATTAACCATCGTTCAATTAAACCCAAAAAAATTTTTTATTGCAATATACCTAACAGAAAACGAACATGCGCCTTAGCGGCAGACTCAACATCGGAAAAGGTTTGTTCTGTCTTGTAATAATGCGAAACAAAACCATGAAGGGACAAAAAGACGGACCATATTCTTGATATATCAGCTTTCTCCCCACTCAATGTATATACTGCACTCGCAAATTGTTCATAGCTCTCGTTCGGCTCTTGTCGCAAACAGCTTCTTACTTCTTCATCCTTTATCAAAAACATAATTTCATAATGACTCTGATGAGTCAGTCCGAATTCAATGAATCCCAGCAGAATATCCTCTAATTTTACTTTTGGGGTCCGTTCTTCACATCTCATAATTTCGTGGAACCTTTGACTTAGCAACGCAAAACCTTCACTAAGCAATGCGTAGAAAAGCTCCGCTTTGTTCTCAAAATGATAATAAATTGAACCGTGACTATAGCCTAACTCCCTCGCGATTTGACGCATAGAAACATTTCTATATCCGTGAGTAACAAATAGTTCCCTTGCTGCATCTAAAATCCGCTCTCTTGTAAGTTCCTGATCTACTGCTCTTCTTGCTGCCAAATCAACCACCTCATTATTAGGTTAATTGACCATCGTCTAATTAATACAAAAAAAATAATACCATATCATTATTCACTTTTGCAATAGGACAATATGAGGCGGAGGGAAAATTTTGAAAAGATAAACTTGTTTCTCTTTTTGATTGTACTCTTCGTAACGATTGTTATAATAAAAATAAAACCGCCTGTGAGATGTAAAATGATCGATTCACAAAACGAATGAGTAATCCTTTTTCAACCCTCACAGAATAAGAGCATCTAAACCTAAGAAATTGCGGTTGCAAGGGGGATTAAAAACCATGAGTATGTATAAAGCATTGACAATTGCCGGTTCTGATACGAGCGGTGGTGCTGGTATCCAAGCAGACCTTAAAACCTTCCAGGAGCGTGGCGTCTATGGTATGACTGCGCTAACAGTTATCGTAGCACAGGATCCGCATAACGACTGGTTCCATAATGTATTTCCGATTGATGTAAAAACATTGGAAGCCCAGCTCGAAACTGTCATTGCCGGTATTGGCGTTAATGCTGTAAAAACAGGTATGCTTGGTTCTATCAATATCATTGAGATGGCTGCCGGAAAAATCGAAAAATACGGACTGAAAAACCTTGTTGTCGATCCGGTTATGGTATGCAAAGGCGCAGACGAAGCCCTACATCCGGAAACGAACGAATGCTTGCGGGATGTACTCGTGCCAAAGGCGCTTGTCGTGACGCCAAACCTGTTCGAAGCATCTCAATTAAGCGGTATGGGTCCGATTAAAACGGTTGAACAAATGAAAGAAGCCGCAGCCAAAATTCAAGAACGCGGCGCTAAATACGTTATCGTTAAAGGCGGCGGTAAGCTTGAACATGAAGCAGCCGTAGACGTGCTATACGATGGGAAGAACTTCGAAGTATTGGAATCCGAGCGGATTGCAACGACTTACACACACGGAGCAGGATGCACTTATTCTGCAGCCATTGCCGCTGAGCTGGCAAAAGGCAAGACTGCACGTGAAGCAATTGAACTGGCCAAAGCATTCATTACGGAGGCTATCCGCCACTCATTCCCGCTGAATCAATATGTCGGTCCAACCAATCATGCTGCATACCGCCTGTACGGACCGGGACAGCACGAGAACCTGCAAGCCGAAGTATCTCCAGCAAAATAAAATCTCGTAACCAAAACGCAGAAACAGCCTGTACCCTCCGTGGTACAGGCTGTTTCCTATTCTTGCTTTTTCTTGCTTATGGCACGCATGGCAGCACGATATTCGTTATCATCCATGTAAGTATCGGATGAAGCATTTTCATCCCCCGGCTTTTTCTCATTGTAGAACATCTCGCGGAGAGCCTGGCGATATTCTTCATCCATACTTTTGCGGGTGCCCGATTTTGGCTCTGTATGCCTTTCTGCTGCCGCCGCTTTCTTTGTGTGTGGTACATCCGCTGCACTTTTTTGCTGTGCACGAATATCCCTGCCCGGTGTTTCCCTCATGCTCTCCTGCCTTCTTGCGTCTACCTCAGCCCCATGCACCGATTCACGCAGGGATGGCGAATCTGGAACATCTGCTTTGCGTGGAGAAGAGGCACGTATGTTAAAGGCAATCAAAAATACGATGGCAAGCAGGGCTAATACAGCCAGGATAATGCCTGTAATCATTGTCTTATCCCCTTACTTCCATATGGGGCGAAGCCACAAATTTGCCCGCAATATTCGCTACACGTCTTCCTAATGCCCTGCCAAGCGCCAGGTCATTCTCATTCGGTGCTTGTATTGGCTCGTCTGGAGAAATTTCCACCGGGCAAGTAATACCGACACCATAGAAGGAACCATATAGGGCATTCTCAGGAATATTGTTTGGCAAGCCAACAATAATCATTCCTTGATGCAGCATAGGTGTAATCAAATTAAGCATTGTCGATTCTACACCGCCATGCAAGGATGCCGTTGTACAAAATACTGCACCGACTTTTCCAACCAATTTGCCACGTGCCCACAAGTACCCCAGCTTATCAATCCATGTCTTCAGACCGGCACTAATCGTTCCGAAATGTCCAGGGCATCCCCATATAATGGCATCCATATCGACCAAGTCGTTAATGTCTGCCTCATTTACGTGGCGCAAAAACACCTGAGCACCTTCAACGCTTTGCGCACCCTCTGCAATAGAGGCGGCCAGAGCTTCTGTATGGCCGCTTTCACTGTCATACACTACGTAAACCTTCATACATATCCCTCCATTTTTAGCGTCAAAACAGACCGTTATCCCGGCCCAACGGATAGTCGAACTCCTCTGCTGGAAGTTTTACTTTATATACGTCTTGCTACACGACCGTCCCGCTCCGCTTTATAGAGCTCTATTTCTGTTCCTAGCTCGACCTGCGGGTCTTTGCGAACGTCACGTAGGAAGAAGCTCAATATTAGCCCAATAATCGAAAATCCTAGAGCCCAGAAGAAAGCATCATTGATACCCATGATGGCCGCCTGCTGGCTTGCCTGCCCAGCCAGCATCGTAGCCGCTGTCTCACTTGCCTGAGCAGCAGGCATACCCGTCGCATTGGAAATTGAGCCAACCAAAGATTGAAAAGATTGGCTAAAGCTTGGATCCATCGTGTTCATTTGATCACTAATATTACCGAGATGAACCGTTGTTCTCGTACTAAAAATCGTCGTAACGATACTGATGCCGATCGATCCGGAAATCTGACGCAGCGTATTAGACATCGCCGTACCATGGCCGTTTTTACTCTGTGGAAGCTGATTAAGCCCTGCCGTCATAATTGGCATCATTAAAAATGACATCCCTAAAGAACGTACCATGTTAATAATCAAAATGTAGTTGTAGCTCGTATGAATACTTAATTTTGTAAACTCATAGGTAGTTACGGCCGTAATCAACAATCCAATAATCGCAAGCGGGCGAGGACCTACCTTATCAAATAATGTACCGGATAATGGAGACATCGCCCCCATAATTAATGCGCCAGGCAGCATGAGCAAGCCTGACTCCAATGGGGTAAACCCGCGCAGATTCTGTAGATAAATCGGCAGCAGGAACATCCCTGCATACATCGCTACAGTAATAATAACGCTGATAATATTGGAGAGTGAGAACACATCGTACCTGAAGATCCGGAAATCCAGCATTGGACGTGGCGACCGTAGCTGCTGGAAGATGAATAGCATGGTTACAACAATACCAACAACCAAGCTTCCGACAACAGTGATGCTACCCCAACCGCTCGTTCCGGCTTCACTCAATCCGTATAGCACAAGCCCAATACCAATAACTGAAGTGACTGTTCCCCATACATCAAATGGCGGGTTTTTCGGCTCCAGTGCATCCTTCAGCAAGAAAAACGCCAGGACTAGCACTAATGCACCAAACGGAACAATTCCGTTAAATAATAGGCGCCAGGTATAGTGTTCCATAATCCAGCCGGATAAAGTCGGGCCAATCGCTGGTGCGAACATAATCGCAAGACCAAAAATCCCCATTCCTCGACCACGCATTTCCGGCGGGAAAATAAACAGAATAATGGTCATAACCAGCGGCATAAGAATACCGCCTCCTACAGCCTGTACGAGACGTCCGATTAGCAGCACGGAAAACGATGGTGCCATTCCGCATATTAGCGAACCAATGGTAAAGAAAAACATGGCTGCAAGAAATAATCGGCGTAATCCGAACTTTTCCATAAGGTATGCAGATAACGGAATAAGCACGCCGTTTACCAGCATATATCCAGTCAACAGCCATTGGGCAGTTGAAGCTGTAATGTTGAACTCATTGATGAGATGAGGGATGGCCACATTCAATAAGGTTTGGTTAAGAATGGCGATAAATAAGCCCAGCATAAGCACGCTCAGCAACGGAATATGCTTGGCAATACCGCTCGAACTTCTATTGGATGACATGCGAACACTCCCTCCTTTCTATTTCTAAGTTGTTATTTATGAATTTTTACTGTCGCATTCATCCCAGGAACAATATCAGCCGGATAGCTATCCATAGAGATTTTAACCGGTATGCGCTGTACTACTTTGGTATAGTCTCCACTCGCATTTTGTTGTGGCATTAACGAGAACATTGAATTGGTTGCCATACCAACCTCTTCAATTTTGCCTTTAATCTTCGTACCCGGTTCCGCATCGATCGTCACATCTACATCGGCTCCGACTTTTACATCTCGAATATTCGTTTCTTCAATGTTTGCTTCCACATACAACTTTTTCATATCTACGATTTGAGCCAATTGTTGACCTGGAGCTACCATCTGACCATTCATAGCCTTGCTTTGTATGACCGTACCACTAAACGGTGCTGTAACTGTCACACTCTGACCGTTGCCATTCACTTGTCCAATTGCGTCACCCTGATTTACCTGTTGCCCCTCCTGACCTTTCCAACCTGCTATTTTCCCCTGTGACTGTGCTGTAACCGTTGCAACCTGACCTGTTATTTTTGCATCATCCGTGGATATATAGTTGGCCTGAACGAAATAATAATAATATGCACCGATTGCAAGGCCGACAATGACCAGGAAAATAACAACATTAATCCAAAAAAATCTTGCTCTACTCATGTATGTCTCTCCTTCTTTGTATTTCTATGTTGAATTTCTTACTTATGGATTTTCACTGTAGCATTCATGCCAAGTGCGACATAATTTCCGTAGAAATCATCAACTGTAATTTTTACTGGCACACGCTTTATTTCTTTAGAAGGCGTGCCGCCCTTCTGGTGTGAAAATTGTCCTCCCTGCAGAAAATTACCTGCTTCGTATCCTATTTCGCTTACTTCCCCACTGAATTTTGTACCGGAATAAGCGTCCAGATATACATCAACCGTATTGCCTACACCAACATCGCCGATTTGAGTTTCATCGATATATGCTAAAATGTACATTTTTTTCATATCAGCTATCATCGCGAGCGGCTGTTTTTGGGCGACCATCTGACCGGGCAATGCGTTTGTTTTAAGCACCGTACCTTCAATCGGAGCTTTAAGTTCATCGTGCAGCTTAGCTGCGATTGCTTTCTCCATGCCCAATAATGTTCCGGCTTTCACTTGCTCACCGGTCTGAGCTGACCACGTATCTAAACGGCCATTCTCTGGTGCGGAAACTGTTTCCACATCTGCAAGCACCCGAGCATTATCTGTCTTTACGTAATTGACCTGTTGTGTGACATAGTAGCCTCCGCCAGCTATTACTGCCAGCAGGCAGAGCATCACAATGATATTAATCCCAAGGCGCCTCATGCTGTTCCTCCTTTCGCCTGATTTTCCAGAGACCTTGTTATCTTCCTACACTAATAATTACTTTGCTAAACTAAGTAATATTATAAACCTCGGCATTGAGAATAAGTCAATAGCCGAATAAAAGTAAATGTTTTCTATCTTTTTCTGTCTGCGTCTTCCAGACTTGCAAGTATAATATTATATATACGAATAAGATGTCGGATATCTTCTTCAGATAAAGCATCGTAATACTTTTGCAATCTCTTTCTTCTTTCATCTCGGATTTCGTTCCAGAGGTCCTTACCTTCTTCCGTAATGAAGAGATAGACGATTCGGCGGTCCTTATCAGATTTTTTTCGCTCTACATAGCCCTGTGCTACCAATTTATCCGCTAGAGTCGTAATGGACGGAAGAGTAATTTCCAATTCCTCCGCCAACTCTGATACCTTTTTCGGCCCTCTTTCCTCCAGAATATTCAGGATCAGTCCCTGTGATGCCGATATGCTGGGAGTAATACGTTTTGTTAAATCCACCGTAATCTTTCTACCCAACTTTTTGAATACATAATCAAGCTCTTGTAAAAGTTCACTCTCTTCTATGTTTTTCATTTCCCCCATATGCCTCCAACATTTTTTGTATACCATAGATACGACTTTCGCCTGAAGTAGTTTCACCTTTTCCTCTTGTGTCATTTAAGAAGGAATATATCGCTAATAAATTTTGCCTGATGGACAAAAAGAAAAAGCCTTATATACTATAAGACTTTAGAAAAAACTGCGAGGCGTTTTTTTCGGTGCGAAGCTGTGTGGCATGAAGATCGAATCAAAGTGGAAATTGTCTCCACCATAGAGTTTCCCAGATGTTTTGCCATTCCGGCCTTCGCGCCACACAGCGGCCGTTTCGCTTCTATGCCGAAAAAGGACGGGCGAAGACACCCGCAAGTTTTTCTTACAAATGATATCACGCTTCAAATTCACATAGAATAACGGTATTCCATTTGTTATTTCGGTAATTTGAACGAGCTTTTCAGGGAGACGATAAGATTAAATATACGCTTCTCTGCCGTCGTATACTTCGGATCGACGTTAAAATATCCGTGACGGAAAAATTGAAATTTGTCGTGCGGTTCTGCATCTTTCATATTGGGCTCAATAAATCCCTGTACGATTTCAAGCGAATTCGGATTGACATAATCGAGGAATGTCTTGCCTTCTTCCTCTTCGCCCTCTTCCTCATCAAGAATGAGCGGTTCATATAACCGGAATTCAGCGGGCACGGCATTGCTTGCTTCGACCCAGTGGATTGTCCCTTTTACTTTACGGCCGGTAAAGCCTGTGCCGCTCTTCGTCTCCGGGTCATACGTACAATGAATCTCTACCACATTGCCGTTCTCATCCTTGATTACATCGTTGCACTTAACAAAATAGGCATGCTTCAAACGCACTTCATTGCCGGGATACAGACGATGGTACTTGCTCGGCGGAACCTCCATAAAGTCATCCTGTTCGATGTAGATTTCGCGCGAGAATGGAATTTGACGGATACCCATCTCAGGGTTTTCCGGATTAATCTCTGCATCCAGCATTTCCACTTGTCCTTCGGGGTAGTTGGTAATAACGACTTTTAACGGTCGCAGAATGCCCATCGTTCTCGGCGCCTTCAATTTTAAATCTTCCCGAATGAAGTGATCAAGCATCTTTGCATCGACCAGGCTGTTGCTGCGGGCTACACCGATTTCCCGACAGAATGCGCGAATAGATTCGGGTGTAAACCCTCTTCTGCGTAAACCGGAAATGGTCGGCATGCGTGGATCGTCCCAGCCGTCTACGAATTTCTCATCCACCAATAGCTTCAGCTTCCGCTTACTCATCACTGTATTAGTTATATTCAAACGGGCGAATTCATATTGATGCGGAACATTCTCCATTTCACACTCGTGTACAACCCAATCGTACAGCGGACGTTGATCTTCAAATTCCAGCGTACAGATGGAGTGTGTGACCCCCTCAATCGCATCTTCAAGCGGATGCGCAAAGGCATACATCGGATAGATGCACCACGTATCACCCGTATTATGATGCGTTGCATGGGAGATACGATAAAGCACTGGGTCACGCATATTTATGTTTGGGGAGCCCATATCGATTTTAGCACGGAGTACCTTCTCCCCGTCCTTAAATTCTCCATTACGCATGCGCCCAAATAAATCAAGATTCTCTTCCACACTTCGATTACGGTATGGGCTTTCCTGCCCTGGCTCTGTCAGTGTCCCGCGCATTTCTCGCATCTGTTCAGGCGATAAATCGCAGACGAACGCCTTGCCTTTCTTAATGAGCAGGACGGCACGGTTATACATCTCTTCGAAATAATCGGAGGCAAAAAACAGGCCATCCCATTCAAAGCCGAGCCATTTGACATCTTCTTTAATCGATTCTACATATTCTACATCTTCTTTGAGCGGATTCGTATCATCGAACCGCAGATTCGTTTTGCCGCCGTACTCATCGGCCAGCTCAAAATTCAGGCAAATGGACTTAGCATGTCCGATGTGCAAGTACCCGTTCGGCTCCGGCGGAAAGCGAGTAATCACCTTATCTACCTTTCCGGATTTCAGGTCATCGATGACAATGCTTTTAATAAAGTTCGATGAACTTGGCTTGTTTTCCAATACAATCAACCTCTCTATATGAAATGGATAATCGGCCATATAATTATGCACCTTTGTTATACATAATATCGTCTACGTATAGAGAGTTCAACACGCCTAATTTTTCGCTCTCTTTATACAGGGCCTGTTATAGAAAAATTCAGAGGCACTTAAATAAAATACCTGTGTGCAATATAACTAACACACAGGCGTTTATGTTTGTTATTCGGCAGCTTTAGGAACGGATGCCTCTGAGCTTATGTCCTGCTCAGGCCAGCATTCCACATCTTTCAGCCCCGGAATGGTATTACGATAAAATACCGGGTTAACACCCTGCCTCTTCTGACGCGTATAATCAGCCAGCGCCGCAAATGCAATTTTGCCCAATAAACCGATGGCTACCAGATTCGTAATAGCCATCAGCGCCATGAATAAGTCCGCCATATCCCACACGATCGAAACTTTTGCCAACGAACCGAACATAACCATCCCGACTACAGCTAAGCGGTACACTAGCAGCCATTTTTTATTCGTATTCATAAACTCAATATTTGTTTCACCATAATAATAGTTTCCGACTACCGAACTGAATGCAAATAGGAACACTGCAATCGCAATGAAACTTCCGGCCCAGACACCTATATGGGAGCTAAGCGCCGTCTGTACAATAGCGATACCTTCCAAGTTCTGATTTTTATATACATCAGACAGCAGCACGATAAATGAAGTTGCACTGCAGATAAGCAGCGTATCTACAAATACTCCAAGGGACTGGATTAATCCCTGCTTCACCGGATGGCTTACCGAAGCGGTAGCTGCTGCGTTCGGCGCGCTTCCCATTCCCGCTTCATTGGAGAATAGACCGCGCTTAATGCCCATCATCAGCGCCGCGCCCATCGTACCACCTGCCGCTTCCTGCAAGCCGAATGCACTACTGAAAATCGTAGCAAAAACATTCGGCAATAGCGTAATATTAGTCACAATAATGTACAGCGCCAGGAGCACATAACCTCCAGCCATAATCGGAACGATAAATTCTGCTACTTTAACAATACGCTTTATACCGCCAAAAATAATGAACGCGGTCAACACTGTAATAACCAATCCTGTAATCCATCGGTCAAATCCGTAGGCCGTTTCTAATGCCAGCGTGATTGTATTAGCTTGTACGGAGTTAAATACCAGACCAAAGCACAATGTAATGAGTACCGCGAACAGAATACCCATCCAACGTTGGCGAAGAGCCTTCTCCATATAATACGCCGGCCCTCCGCGGAACCCGTCTTTGTCTTTTACCTTATAAATTTGGGCCAGCGTTGCTTCTACAAATGCAGAAGCGGAGCCGATTAGGGCAATAAGCCACATCCAGAAGACTGCACCCGGCCCCCCTGTTGAGATCGCCAGTGCTACTCCAGCCAGGTTTCCTGTCCCTACCCGGGATGCTGTACTAATACAGAATGCGCCGAAGGAAGAGATTCCTTCTTTTCCTTTGGCAGTATCTTCTACTCCATCACCAAGGAGTCGGACCATCTCGCCAAACATTCTAAATTGAACAAATTTTGTTTTAATTGTAAAATAAATTCCCAATCCAATAAGCAAAATGATTAAGACATAAGTCGAGAGAATTTCGTTGCTGGTACCAACAAACTTTTCAAGCAAGGCCAAGATAGTTCACTCCTTTCAAACAATGATAAACTTGCAAATTTTATTTTACACAAAGAGAATAGCGCCTACAATTATCTTTTTTACAGACATTTATCCCTCTATTTTACACATTTTATTTTACAAAAAACATTATTCTCGCTTTCCTTTTACCCTCTTGCTTCATACCGTAAAAACGTACCTTGATTCACTGGCTAATAATTTTTACTTGACGCTACATATACACGCGTTATTATTATTAATAATGATAACGGTGTTTCGAAAGGAGGCATCTCATGGGCTTTAAAAAGCAGGAAATCATCATCCCCGGAACCTATCCGCTATCCGGAATATTAACCTTGCCCTATAAGGATAGAGAGAGACATCCTGTGGTCATTATGATACACGGAAGCGGAGATATCGACAAAGATGGCAATGCGAAGCAGCTAAACATCAACGTATTTAAAGAGCTAAGCGATATACTCGTAGAGAATGGTTTCGCTACTCTTCGCTATGATAAAAGGGGAGTCGGACAGAGCGAAGGCGATTTTTATGAGACCGGCCTATTCGACCTGATTGATGATGCAGCCGCGGCAGTGTCGTTCGCAAAAAAACACCCGGAAATCGACAAGGAACAAGTCATTCTTCTTGGGCACAGCGAAGGCTCTATTCTCGCTCCGGCTGTTGGTAAACGCATAGCTATACAGGGTATGATCCTAATTGCAGGCACAGCTGAACCGCTGGCCAATACGACCGCATGGCAACGAGAACAAATGAAACGGGATATTGAAAGCAAAAAAGGGTTCGGTGGCTGGCTCCTCCGTCTTCTGAATGTTTCCGGCAAAATCGATAAGATAAATAATGAACTACTCCAAAAAATCCGATCAACCGAGGAAGCCATCGTCACATACAAAGGAAAAAAAATAAATGCTAAGTGGCATCGGGAGCATGAGCAGTATGATGTCCGCGAATACCTAAAGCAAGTATCCTGCCCCATCATCGCTATCACCGGAACAAAAGATGTGCAAGTACACCCGGAGCATGCCAGGGAAATTTGCGAACTCGTACAGGGAACATGCGAATCCTACCTCATTGAGGACATGACGCATATTCTACGGAAAACGAAGGCGGAAGCACACATGGACACTATTCTAAAAGATTACAGAAGGCAGGCAAAAGAACCTGTGGAGCAAGAGCTAAAAGATAAAATCACAGCATGGTTACTCCGCCACTTCCCAGCATGATCCTTTCTTAAATTATGGAAAAGCACCGGGTAAGGTCTCCTTCCCGGTGCCTGTCTATTTGTGAGGACGTGTACGGTTCGTCGGCTCGGCACATAGCGGATCGTCCGGCCAATAATGCTTGGGATAACGCCCTTTGAGGTCTTTTTTCACCTCAAAATAGGTGCTCTTCCAGAAACTTGCCAAATCCTGTGTGACTTGTACGGGCCGCTGTGCCGGCGATAGCAAATGCAGCGTAAGCGGAACCTTTCCCCCGGCAATGCACGGCGTTTCCTTCAATCCGAACATTTCCTGCAGCTTCACAGCCAATACAGGAGACTCCGGATTATTATAATCGATTGTAATACGTGAACCGCTAGGAACAGCAAGATGTGTCGGGACATGCATGTCCAATTCTCGGCGCTGCTCCCAGGAAATCATCGCTTCAAGAATCTCCTTCATATCCAACCTCTGTAAGTCATCCCAGCTCTTCAATCCGTATAGATGGGGAGCGAGCCACTCCTCAAGTGTTGCAATGAGCGCTTCATCCGTTACGTTTGGCCAATCCGCATTGAATCGGTTCATAAAAGTAAGACGCTGCCGAAATTGACGAGCAGACTTTGTCCAAGGTAGAATCCCCAGTCCTTCTTTCTCGATTCCATGCAGCAAGGCGGCCAGAATGTCGTCCGGGTCCGGATCAGTAAGAGGCATCTCCTTTAAGAGCAAAGCACCCAGCCATACCTGCTTTCGTGCACGTACGCTCTGCGTCTGTCGCTCCCATGTAATGAGGTTATCTTCTTCGATTTGCTCACTAAAGTACTGTTCCAAATCTGTTAACTCGACCGGAGCAGCTAAAAAGATGCGGCTTTCCGCTCCCTGATCGTCCAATTCTGCCGCTGTTAAATAAGGCGCGCTAGAAAGCGGCTGCACTCTAGCAAACGCTGCGCCTCGGCCGTGACGCAGGAGAAAGCGGCCATTATCCCGCCGCTGGGCAATCCGATCAGGGTATGCAAATGCAAGCAATAGCCCACACATATCTATGTCGTCTTTCTCTTGTTTTGTGGCTATACCGAACGCTTCTTTCCAGTAATTCGCTTCAGAGAGAACTCGTTGGCAGACAGCCGTATCTATTTTATGTCCCTGGAATGAAGCAACGCTTCCGTCACTGCATTTCCCCATGCTGCGAAGCACCTCGATACGAAGGCGAATGTCCGCTTCTGGAGCATGTACTTCATTCCGAAAGAAATCTCGTTCACTAAGAAGTGCCGCCAGTTCGCATGCCAACCCACCAAACCGTAGCGGTAACGCTTTGAGAACCATGTGAGCAAGCCGTGGAGACAAACCAAGTTCTGTCATACGCCGTCCGTGTGCAGTAATCGTCCCCGCCTCATCCAGCGCACCTAGCTGAATAAGGATCTCACGTGCCTGATTGAATGCACCCGCAGGAGGGAGATCAAGCCAGAGAAGTTCTGCGGGATCAGATACTCCCCATGCAGCCAGCTCGAGTACAAGCGGAATCAAATCGGTTTCCAGAATTTCTGGTGTACTGCTCGGACTAAGGTATCTATCATCCTGTTCAGTCCAGAGCCGATAGCACACTCCAGGAGCTTGGCGTCCCGCCCTGCCGCGGCGCTGCTCCGCTGAAGCCCGCGATACCCGGACTGTCTCAAGTCTTGTCATGCCGGTCCGGGGTGAAAAACGCGGAACACGCATAAGACCACTATCGATAATAATCCGTACACCCTCAACAGTCAGGCTTGTCTCGGCAATCGATGTCGCCAATACGATCTTACGTTCTCTCGGCTCGCTCGGTGCAATCGCCTTATCCTGCGCTTCTCTCGAAAGGCTGCCATATAGTGGGGCAATATGGATATGCCGTCCCAACTTCAGCCCTGCAAGACCAGCTTCTACCCGACGAATCTCGCCTGCACCCGGTAAAAAAACAAGAATATCTCCTTCTTCTTTTTTCAGTGCATCTGCAACCATATGCACAACGGCCGATTCCATATGACCCGAAATACGCTGGGGTATGTAGTGCGTTTCCACTGGAAAAGACCGCCCTTCGCTACTCAACACTGGCGCATCATTCAATAGGGCAGCAACTGGCTCCGCTTCAAGCGTTGCGGACATAACAAGAATTTTCAGATCCTCCCGCAAAATGGATTGGGACTGCAAGCAGAGCGCAAGTCCCAGATCAGCATGCAGGCTTCGCTCATGGAATTCGTCAAAAATGACAGCTCCTACACCTTCCAATGCTGGATCAGCCTGTAAAAGGCGAGTAAGCACCCCTTCAGTAATCACCTCAATCCTTGTATTCGGACCTACTCTAGTATCCATTCGAACCCGATATCCTATCGTCTCGCCAACCTGTTCACCAAGCAATGCCGCCATATAGCGGGCTGCAGAACGGGCTGCCAGACGTCGCGGTTCCAGCATAAGAATACGGCGTCCTAGAAGCCATGGTTCGTCCAAAAGAGCGAGTGGCACCCGGGTCGTCTTCCCCGCACCTGGCGCGGCTACCAACACTGCACTTTCCCGGGAGCGAAGCACATTCTTCAACGCTGGAAGAATCGAATCAATTGGCAGATTTGTCATGCTGCATCACTCCGTTATGACATTCTACAAGCTTCTCTACAGTCGGAACATCCGCAGGCGCCCAATGCAATTCTTTCAGCTTTTCGTGCTCTACCCATATTATCTTTTCGTGTTCTGTAGCGCAGGGGACAGCATCTTTGTCTGCCAGAACAGCATAATATGTCAGCAATCGTACGATCAGCGCGGGATATTCATGCGTAACGTCTGCAATAAGGTCACCGACTTCTATTTTTATACTAAGTTCTTCTTTTATTTCACGCTGCAAAGCGGCTTCGGGAGTCTCCTCAAGTTCAACTTTACCGCCCGGAAATTCCCATAATCCAGGCATCGACATCCGCTGTGAACGCAATGCACATAAAATGTCGCCCTTCTCGTTTACAATGACGGCTCCTACTACATCTATTTTTTTCATCATTTCCTCCTGCCGCATTAGCGAGCAAAATTATCTATATTTTTTATTTTACCAAATTACCGCTCAAGAATTAGACATAAGAAAAAGGCAGTGCGGATTCTCTCCTGCCCTGCCTTCATATCTTATTTCACTTTCTTTTTCCGGGTTTTCCCGCTTGGGGCGCGATTGGGTTTAGCAGGCTGGAACGTTCTTTTTCCACCCTTATGATTCCGTTTCCCAAATCTTCCTTTATCATCAAACTTTTTCTTCTTCATCCGCAACGGCGCTTCTTCGGTTAATTTGACCGGCGACGTGTTTGTTTGTTTTGTTAGCATCTTCAATACAGCGGAGACGAGCGTAACGGAATCGACTTCTTCCAGTAATTTCTCGGCCGTTTCTCTATATGCCTGAAGATTTGCCTTTTCAGCTACATCCAACAGTTTCTCTGCTGTCAAACGCTGCTGCTGTTCAATAGCTTCCTCCAGCGTTGGAGCTTCACGCCATTCCATTTTTTTCTTAGTCAACGCTTCAATCGTTCTCAAATGGTCGATTTCGCCTGGCGTCGCAAAACTAATCGCCAGCCCTGTCTTGCCTGCACGACCCGTTCTTCCTATCCGATGCACATAGCTTTCCGGGTCCTGCGGAAGGTCAAAGTTATACACATGAGTTACACCGCTAATATCAAGTCCTCTGGCAGCAACATCGGTAGCTACCAACACCTCGACTCTACCTTCCTTAAATTTCCGCAATACACTGTCTCGTTTTGCCTGATTCAGGTCGCCATGAATGCCTTCTGCCTTATAACCGCGCTTATGAAGCGCTTCTGAAAGTTCATCCACTCTTCGCTTCGTTCTTCCGAACACGATAGCCAGCTCCGGCGCATCAATATCAAGCAAACGACACAGTACATCGAACTTCTCTCTTTCTTTTACCTTTATGCACTGCTGCGTAATATTTGCGACGGTTACCTCTTTGGCTTTTACCTTGATGATATCCGGATTATCCATAAACTTCTGTGCGATTTCCTGTACAGGCTTGGACATGGTTGCAGAGAACAATAGTGTCTGTCTCTCCTCCGGCATCTCCTGCAGAATCGTCGTGATATCTTCAATAAAGCCCATATTCAGCATCTCATCCGCTTCATCCAGCACGACCATCTCAACAGCATGTAGACGGATCGTTTTTCTTCTCATATGGTCCATGAAACGCCCTGGTGTCGCGACGATAATATGGGGTTTTTTCTTAAGCGCCCGAATTTGGCGGGTCATATCCTGTCCACCGTAAATTGGCAGAACATGAATTCCTTTGTAACGGGCAATTTTATTCAGTTCCTCCGACACTTGTACGGCTAGCTCCCGGGTCGGGGTTAATACAACCCCCTGAATGCTCTCCTGCTCCGCATCGAGCCTGTTAACGAGCGGGATACCGAACGCGGCGGTTTTCCCTGTGCCTGTCTGTGCCTGTCCGATTACGTCCCTTCCTTGCAATGCCAGCGGAATGGTCTGCTCCTGTATAGGCGTCGCTTCCTCAAGTCCCATCTGAGTGAGGCCTCGAACGACGTTATGATGAAGTTCAAATTCATAAAATGTTGCCAATGCTATTCAATCTCCTTCAATAAAAAGTTGATAGTAAATGGAAAAGTAAGCAAAAAAAGAGCGCATTCCCCTCTCCGGAATACCCTCCCTTATCCCTAGATGAAGTATAAACATAATCGAGCGATTACATTCCCAAATTGCTCGGAATGCAGTTGAATTATCTGCATTGTGTCTTTCACTGCAAAATGTTCCCGCAGAAAGCCACACAATCATCCACTTAATCTTCTTACCTTTTTTACTTTCGTGATAAGAATACCACTTAGTGCTTTAAAACACAAATAACAATCTTACTCTTCTTTGTCCTATTTCTGTCCTTAATAATATTTATATCAAGGGTGTTGATTATCCAGTATAATTCAAAGTAACGTCATCACACCGTGCCCCAAACGGGCGTCGGTTCGTCTCCCGCACCGAGAGGCCCAGATGTTTTGCCGGTCCGGCCTTGGCGCCAAAAAGCGGCTGTGTCTCTTCCTTGTAGAGAAAGACGAGGGAACACGCCGACGCGTGCACCTTCTTTCTTCCACCTTATGGATAATCAACAGGCGTGTATTTATATTACAGATGTTTTTTAAACAACGGCTATATTATAATAACGTTTATAATTAAAGAGCCTTATTTAGCGTCATTTTGAAATTTGTTCATCAAAGGAGATTTATAAACATGTCCACTTCTAAAAACAATGAAAAAAATACGATACCTTCCGAAAAGAAAAAGATCAGCCTGCAGGAAGCAATAAAACAAAAGCTTGCCAGTAAAAAGCAGGAGCAATCAGGCAGAAAGTCGGCAACGCACGCCGCAAAGACAACACAAAAAATGAAAAGCCAGCAAACAAAAAAACCGAATAACCAGCGAAGAAGAACAGGTGTATAAATGAATGGTCAATATCGTGCGAATATTACTCCGGGTTTTCAGATGGATATCGTATTAAAAAAAGATCAACGAAACTTCCTGAGTTCGTCAAAACCGAAGGAGCAATATCTTTTTTCATCGATGTACCTTACCTGCATCTGCAATTCTTTTGCAATATACGCCATTGTTTTCGGCGTGTAGAACGAAATATGTGTCTTATCTCTCCGATAATACCAGGCACAGAATTTTTCGTCATCTCTTGGATGGAAGAGCGTCATAATAGCGAGGAGCCCATTTTCTTTAAGCAAGTCCTTGAACAGTCTGAAATACTCCATCGGCTCCTTCAGATGCTCTACCACTTCTGTAGAAGTAATCAAATCATACTCCTTTCCTTCATACACTTTTATGGGGGAATAATACAGATCATAAACATCCGTATGATAGCCATACTCTTCCGATAACAATCTAGCAAAAACCGGCTCGGGCCCGCTTCCGAAGTCCAGAGCCGCATGTCCCCCATTTGCAAAATCCTTAATGCTCCGGTCATAAAACCGTCTGAACATATTCAAGTACCCTTCGTCATCATATGAGTTGTTATGCAGATCATATTCTGCCTTTTCATCTTCAGGAGATACGATAGTAGCTTCATCTTTGGAGATAAATTCGCATATTCCACAATGATAATACGTAACATTGAATTGCTTATCAAGGAATTCTCTCGTATCCGAGCCGCAAATTTTACATTTTTGATTCATTTTATGCCCTCTTTTCACATATTCTCCTTTACTCAGTTCCGAAGCTTTACTAGCCCGTTATATGACACGATAACGTAAAGAATAATCAAATCAACAATAACTGCCATAATAATTATAGAGGTCATCCTCTTCCTTCGCTTGAGTGTGTAAAAAAGAATACGTGTAGTAAAGCTAAACGTTTCATCGTGCTCTATACACATTATACCTTGCCATAAAGAGGAAGATGAACATGACGAATCGCCCCATTGGCACATAAAGATGTATAGAAAATGTTTTTATAAGGGATGCTTGAGGAAAAAGTCATTATAGAGACCCTTTCTTCTCTCACTCTTTATCAATGCTGGAGGTGTTACAACTTGGCTCACAATCAAACTGGAAGCAACACACCATGGCAAAAGTTCAATGGTCCAAATCTGGGCTATGTACACCAATTGTATGCACAGTATCTCCAAGATCCGCAAACTATCGCACAAGACATGCGGGAGCTGTTCGATGAATGGGGAGCACCGCCGCTATACGAAGGCACAGAAGCTTACCCGGAAACGGTGCAGCAAGATGTCAATATTACAGAAATGCTAAGAAAGGTTGTTGCCGCAGCCAAGTTAGCGGACGATATTCGTATTAACGGACATCTATATGCAAAAATTAATTCATTTACAAACGAAGAGGCTAATGTACAACCGCTTGCTCCTGCCGCTTATGGTCTTAGTGAAGAAGATTTGCAGGCCATCCCAGCACAAGCCGTCTGGCCTGAGGCACCTGCCCGACTTCAAACGGGCTGGGATGTAATTGCCCATCTTCGCGAAGTGTACATAAGCTCGATGGCCTACCAATTCATGCATGTAAACAATCTCGAGGAGCGGAATTGGCTCAATCGAATGGTAGAAACCGAAGCGATTAAACGAACACTTGACAACGAAGAGCAAATCTCCGTTCTTCGGAAGCTGACAGAGGTCGAGGAATTCGAGCAATTTCTGCACCGTACATTTGTAGGACAAAAGCGATTTTCCATCGAAGGCCTGGAAATGCTCGTCCCCATGGTTGACGAAATGATTCGCCAAAGTGCAAGGGACGGAATTAAACACGTGCTGATTGGCATGGCACACCGTGGACGTCTAAGCGTCCTAGCCCATATTTTGGGTAAGCCGTACGAGAAGATTTTTTCTGAGTTTCACCATTCGCCCAACAAAGATTTGATTCCGTCTGAAGGCTCCACAGGCATGAACTATGGCTGGACAGGAGATGTCAAATATCATCTGGGCGCTGATCGGGAGATGACAGGAGAAGATTCGGCCCGCCTACGGTTAACGCTGGCCCATAACCCGAGCCATCTCGAATTCGTTAACCCTGTTGTAGAGGGCTACACGCGAGCGGCCCAGGAGGACAGGCAAGTAGCTGGTCCGCCTAAACTGGATTTCACCAAAGCATATGCGATTTCCATTCATGGTGACGCAGCTTTTCCCGGTGAAGGAGTCGTTGCGGAAACACTAAATTTAAGCCGGTTAAGGGGATATCGTACAGGCGGCACCATTCACATAATTGCCAACAACCAGATCGGCTTCACCACAGGAAGCGAAGATTCACGATCGACTCGCTATGCAAGCGATCTGGCAAAAGGATACGAAATTCCGATCGTTCACGTTAATGCCGACGATCCAACGGCTTGCCTACAGGCCATCCATCTGGCCTATGAATACCGAAAAATCTTCAAAAAAGATTTTTTGATCGATTTAATCGGTTATCGGCGTTATGGACACAACGAAATGGACGATCCGACTACCACTCAGCCTCTCTTATACGCCAAAGTTGCTGAACATCCGAGAGTTGCGGCACTGTACGCGAATATGTTGCGGCAGAGTGGAATTCTCGATGAGAAGGCCGAAAAAGAAATAAAGCAATTAGTTCAGGACCGACTTAAAAAAGCATATGAAAAAATGAAGAATTTGGAGAAAGAGACGGAAGCGCCTTTCCCTGTGAAGGAAAACAAGGATGAGGCGTATGTGGAGACCCGCGTACCGGCAGCGAAGCTTACTGAAATAAATAAAGAGCTTCTTCACTGGCCGGAAGGGTTCTCCGTCTATCCCAAATTGGAGAAAATCCTGAAACGCAGGGAAGAAGCTCTAGAGAGCAGTATCGACTGGGCACTCGCCGAAACGCTTGCTTTCGCCACAATTCTAACAGACGGTACTCCGATTCGCGTTACCGGCCAGGATACGGAGCGGGGAACATTCGCTCAACGCAATCTTGTTTTACATGATTACAAGACCGGGAAGGGATATATTCCGCTACAGCATCTTTCAGGGGCGCGGGCCTCGTTTGCCGTTTACAACAGTCCTCTGTCAGAGGCAGGAGTCCTCGGCTTCGAATACGGATACGATGTGCTGGCAAAGAAAACCTTGGTGCTATGGGAAGCGCAGTTCGGTGATTTTGCCAACGCAGCGCAGGTTATTATCGATACATTCATCGCATCGGGCAGGGCCAAGTGGGGGCAAAGCTCAAATCTGGTGCTGCTTTTGCCGCACGGCTATGAAGGTCAGGGACCGGAGCATTCCAGTGCCCGTCTTGAACGTTTCCTGCAACTTTCAGCAGAACAAAACTGGACGATCGCCAATCTGACAAGCGCGGCCCAATACTTCCATCTTTTGCGCTGCCAGGCGGCAAGGCTCGGAACGGAGAACGCCCGCCCGTTGGTCCTTATGACGCCGAAGAGCTTGCTACGCAATCCGCGTGCTGCTTCGCGCTTAAAAGAATTCAGTGAAGGTGCTTTTAGACCATTATTGGAACAGCCTGGCCTTGAAGAACATCCCAAAACCGCTGAGCGTCTTATCCTGTGCTCCGGAAAGGTTGCCATCGACCTGGAAACAGAGTGGGAGTCCTTACAGCTTACTGATCAAAGAGTTCATATCGCACGTGTCGAGCAGCTTTATCCATTCCCGGAAAGAGAATTGAGAAAGCTGCTGGAACAATGCAAACAGCTACGGGAAGTCATCTGGGTGCAAGAGGAGCCGAAAAACATGGGGGCCTGGTCGTACATGGAACCACGGCTTAAAGCATTAGTCCAAGTGCCTGTTCGCTACATCGGTCGCCCCTACCGCTCCAGCCCGGCCGAGGGACTGCCGGATGTCCATAAGATAGAACAACAGCGTATCGTAAAACAAGCATTGCTTATTGCAGAACCTAAGACTGTCAAGGCAGGAGGTCATACTCATGAGTGAAGTAAAAGTGCCGGAATTGGCAGAATCAATAACGGAAGCAACCATTGTGAAATGGCTGAAGGCGGAAGGCGATTCGGTTGCCCAGGGTGAAGTACTAGCTGAACTGGAGACCGATAAGGTTAACATGGAGCTTAACGCGGAGCAAGACGGAACACTAACAAAAATCATGCGTGAGCCAGGGGACACGGTTCACGTAGGAGACGTCGTCGCTATGATCGAAGAGGGAGCCGCTCCAACTCAAAAACAAAGCGCTCCACCTAAAGCCGAAGCGGAAGCAGCCGAAAAACAAGCGACTCAACCTAAAGAAGAGAAGGTAGAACCCACTCCGGCTTCCAATGATAATCAGAGAAAAGAAAGCGTAGGCGCCCGGGCAGCCACACCTGCTGCGCGAAAGCTGGCAAGAGCACAAAACGTTGACCTGCATAACGTAAGAAGCCAGGATCCACTCGGCAGGGTTACTGCGGAAGATGTGAAGGCGAACAATGTAGCGCAGCCGGAATCACGAAAAGCGGCCATCAGCACAAAGCCGGCCGCTCCCGCTATATCGACCGACACTGAGAAGCCTGTAGAACGCATCCCTATGTCACGCCGTCGCCAAACCATTGCTGAAAGACTGGTTCATGCCCAGCATAGCGCAGCAATGCTGACAACATTCAACGAGGTGGATATGACTGCTATTCTTGATGTACGCAAGCGTCGTCAGGAAAAATTCGTCGAGCAGCACAACATAAAGCTCGGCTTTATGTCTTTCTTTACGAAGGCAGTCGTAGGTGCCCTGAAAGCTTTTCCTCTACTTAATGCGGAAATTCAAGGCAAAGAAATCCTGCTCAAAAAATATTATGATATCGGAATTGCCGTTGCCACTGAAGGCGGTCTGGTCGTTCCTGTTGTCCGGGATGCGGATCGACTCAGCTTTGCCGAATTGGAAACAAACATTGCTAATCTGGCCAAAAAGGCAAGAGATAACAAGCTAAGCTTATCCGACCTGCAAGGCGGCACATTCTCTATTACCAACGGCGGGATTTTCGGCTCTCTCTTATCCACACCGATTCTGAATGCTCCCCAAGTCGGCATTCTCGGTATGCATAAGATACAATTGCGTCCAATTGCGATCGATAAAGAGCGAACGGAGAACCGACCCATGATGTACATTGCCCTGTCTTATGACCATCGGATTGTGGATGGAAAGGAAGCCGTGAGCTTTTTAACAAAAGTGAAGGAATTACTGGAGGATCCAGAGACCTTGCTGCTGGAAGGTTGATGGCAAAAAGGGGATTTGCAGGAAGTGAATACACTCCCTACAAATTCCCTTTTTTTAATGAATAAGAAGGTATTCTCCCCTACGAGCTTTTCTTATTACCAGTTAAGCTCAGCTCCAGATGCTCCTGCCCGGTCAAAACAAAATTATATATCTTCCAATAAGCCAAGTACGGCTGCCTGGGTTACCGCCTGAACCCGGCGGTTGACCTTCAGCTTGGCATAAATATGCTTGATATGAACATGAACCGTGCCCGTCGCTATGAATAAGCGATCCGCGATCTCCTTATTCGATAGGCCTACTGCCATCAGACGTATCACTTCTATCTCACGGTCCGTCAGAAGATGGGTTGAAGGCGAAAATATATGCCCACCATTTTTCAGCTTCCTTATCCCTTCTAAAGAAAACTGTTGCTTTTTAACATAAACCGCCTGAGAAGCAAGCATATGCAAAACCTCATAGGAATCAAACCCGAATGCACCCCGGATAAGATTGTTCTCCAAATAAAGAATGCACGTCAGTATACCTTGAATATAAATAGGTAATCCAAGGAGCGATTTAGGTCGGCGCCGGACCACATAGGAAGTATTCACAAACTTGCCTTCCTTATACGCATCGTTTACAATAACTAGATCCTTTGTAACGGCAACGCAGCGAACAAGCTCATGGCATACACCATCGTATTCATCAAGGGGAACAGTTTCAAAAATAGCGACTCCCCCTCCCGCTTCGACAGCGGCTTCTACATACAGCGCTTCCCCTATAACCCTGACTAAACATCCCCGCTGGGCCCCTGCATCCTCCAATATAATATTCATTAAAGTGCGCATAAGCTGTTCAGGCTCCTTTTCTTCTGAAAAAGCCTTTGAAGCTTTCATGAGCGCCGCTAAATCAAGCATTCGGGCATAGCCAAAGCTTATCATTGGAACACTCGATTCTGTCTTTGTGACGCTTGTCTGTTCCTTGGTCAGCCGAAGGCGAGAATCCAAACGCGGCATATTATGCTGGAGAGCATTCTTCCCTGATTCATATATTTCCTCTGCTTCCAGCTGATGCAGACATTTTTCCAAATCCTCTATTAGCTGGCCAGGACTCTGATAGCGCTCTTCTGCCGTTTTAGCGAGCAGTTTTAAGATTATACGAGATATGGATTCTGGTATAGGGGGGGATTCCCCTGCCAAAGGCAGCGGCTCTATAGCGAGATGGGCATGAGCCCATTCAAGCGGATCGCTAGCATGAAATGGCATTCTACCGCTTAGCAATTCATAAAAAGTAATACCCAGTGAATACAAATCCGACCTCACATCAATCATACCGTTCATCCGTGCGTTGCGCTCTGGTGACATATAAGGCGGGCTACCCTCTAATAACGGGATGTTGCGCCTTTCGCCTTCTGTACGAACGGCATAGCCAAAGCCAGTGACATATATATGTGTAGAGTTAGGCTCTATTATGATCGTATCAGGTCTAATGTTCATATGTAGAACATGATGCTGGTTCAGCTTATCCAGAACACGTGAAATTCGAATAGCAAGCTGAATAAAATTCCGAGATGAGACACGATGAGAGCGGAAATAATGCCGTAATGTTACTCCTTTAATTGATTGCAAAATAATAACCAGTGAATTCCCCTGTCTTAAAAGCACCAGCGGTTTTACGATTTCCGGAATATCCAGAACACCAGCTATCTCAAATTCATGCATTAATTTAGCGTTTTCAATAATCGTTCTCGGGCCTTCTTTTACCATTTTCACTATTACATTGCATGCGGTTTGCGTACATGTAGCATAAGCAACGACAATATGCTGGTCTTCAAGAATGACCTCGTGGATTTCATACCCAGGTACTGTAAACATAACGCCATCCCCTATGAATCAAAATCTACGAAATGATGGTAGGTATATTATATCAAAAGAACATGCTATAAGCGCTTTTCAATGGACTTGCAAAACAAAGCACAGATTATCAATTACGATAACCTGCGCTTTGTTTTGTGTACTATAATCAAGCTTCCCTAAAGTTATTATATATTTACAAGCATATCATGTAACGGGAATTGTCTCATATCAACCTTTTCTTGAGAAAAAGATCCTGTGTAAAACGAATCCACTCTCTAGCGGCAAATGAAAGGTAGCGGTCTTTACGCCAAATCATGACAAGATGCCATGGAATGACCGGATCGATAAGCGGCAGTACCCGAATCCGTTCCGTATCAAGCTCCCGGCAAATCGGCTCAGGAAGAAAAGCAACGCCAAGATTGGCTGCCACCATCTCGCTAATAAAATCCCATTGTGAGCTTTCATATATCACATGCGGCTGAAAGCCTGCCTGCACACATTCTGCGATAATCCGATCATGGAGCGCAAAATCTTCGCGGAAAAATACGAACGCTTCCTGCGCCAGCTCGGTTAACGCTACTGCTTCCCTGTTCGCTAGCCGATGGGACGGATGGACAAGCAGCTTCAGCTTCTCCTTAACAAGGGAAAACGAGTGAAAAATCTCCTCGTTCGTCGGCGATAATACAACCCCAATATCTAACACACCATTTTCGACATCTGTACCTACTTTTTTTGCTCCGTCCTCTACAAGCTGAAGCATAATCTCAGGGTATTGTTCATGGAATTTCCCAATTACTTTCGGAAAGAAACTAGAACCAATCATAGGAGGAAGACCTATTCGAATAAATCCTTTTTTTAGTTTGCGCAAATCATCCAGCTCAGACGACAAATTTTGAAATGAGTTCACGATATCCTGTGCCTGAATGAAGATGGCCTGACCTGCATCTGTCAATTCCACCTGTTTACCTGAACGATTGAATAGTACAACCCCCAGTTCTTCTTCGATATTTTTAATCATCTTACTAATGGTTGGCTGCGTGATGTACAAGTCTTGTGCAGCTTTCGTAAAATTTTTATAATGTGCCACCTTCAAGAAATATTGCAAATGCCGTACGTCCATCTTCTATCCCCCCTCACTTGCCATAGATGAAATGAATGGTATGTATTCTATATATGCATTTTACCTATGAGCATAGATATTGTACACTTTTCACTGAAAGGAGCGAACGGAATTGGTAACAATAATGAAAGGGATGGGACAAATCATCCTCTTATGCGTCTTTTCCCTTATTATGAACAAGTTCGTAGAGGTCTTGCACTGGAAAATTCCTGGCAGTATTTTAGGCATCATTGTTATTTTTGTCCTTCTACAAACAAAAATCATTCGGCTGGAATGGATTGAACTAGGCGCGAAGTGGCTGTTGGCGGAACTGTTGTTATTTTTTATCCCATCTGCTGTCGGTATTATAAAATACCAGCATATTCTGGTGGATAATGGTGTGCGTGTTGTTTTTGTCATTACTCTCAGCACAATCATCGTAATGGCCTGTACGGGATTGCTGGCCAATAAAATCGCTGAACGAAAGGAGCAAAAAAGCTCATGATACTCGCACTTTTCAGCCTTATACTCACGATTGGATTGTACTGGGGGGCGAAATGGTGCTATAAAACCAAACCAAAAGTATATTTATCTCCGCTGCTTACTACTCCTTTGCTTATCGTCGCCTTCTTGCTCTGGACTCATATCTCATATGAATCATACAACACAGGTGCACAGTGGTTAAGCAATATGCTTCAACCGGCTACTATCGCATTCGCAGTGCCGCTTTATAAATATTTCAACATACTGAAAAAGCACGCGACCGAAATTCTTGTCAGCGTGCTATCAGGCTCTGTTGTAGCCATTGTTTCATCACTCTTCCTTGCTAGAGGACTGCATTTGAATACACAAATCGTTGACAGCCTGATTCCCCGTTCTGTTACTACACCGATCGCAATGGGTGTATCCGAAACGATCGGCGGGGTACCGGCCATTACAGCCGTGTTCGTCATTATGACCGGTTTGATGGGCGCTGTAATCGGGCCTATCGTCATCCGGTTGCTGCGAATTGAGAACGAGATTGCCCGGGGGGTGCTGCTCGGTACGAGTGCCCACGGAGCCGGGACGTCCAAGGCTTTCGAGTTTAGTTCAATTGCGGGGACAATTTCCAGTCTGTCAATGATTCTCGCAGCACTCATCACATTATGTGTAACACCATGGCTCATGGCGCTTATGCTTTAATTCTCAGGCAATAGCTCGGGAAGGGAAATGAAAAGCCTTGTTTGTGTCCCATTGTGGTAGTCTTTTCCTTCTCTCATCACAATTTTACCATAATTTTACTTTACCGTAACTTAAATCAATAAGCTGGTTCGTCGAAAAAAGGCTCTTATCTATTAAAAAAGGCATCGGGGCTGACTCATAACCTTTGGAGTCAGCCCCGATAATAAGATTTATTTAATCCATTTATTATAAAGCTCGTCAAATTTACCTTGTAACTTCATTTCATCCATCCACAGGTTCAAATAGCTGGCGAAGATAAAATCTCCACGTGGAATCATGTAACCTTTTTCACTCTTAGTAAACGGACTGTCAGTCAAAGCCGCATACAAACGGGAATCCGCTTTTGCATAAATAAGCGCTTCAAGTGTATCGGTTATCATCACGTCATACGTACCATTGGCTACAAGGCCCGGGATATCCAAGTTATTTTGTACAACAGTTACATTTGCATTTTTCAGATGCTCACGAACGAATTTTTCGTTGGTTCCCCCTGGATTGACCCCAATGCGCACCCCTGGCTTATTGATATCTTCAATTGTTTTATATTTATCTTTATCCTCTGCTCGAATTAACGGAGCCTTGCCAAACTGAATGTATCCCTGGCTTAAATATGCTTGCTTCTGTCTATCCGTGTTACGGGTAACGCCTCCAACAGCAATATCGAATTTATTTGCCAGCAAATCGTCCATCAATGTAGACCAGGACGTTTGTACAAAACGCGCTTCGACTCCTAAGCTTTTGGCAAATTCCTTCATCGCATCAATGTCATATCCTTCGTATTGCCCTGTTGTTGGATTCAAATATGTAAAGGGCTTGTAATCCCCAGGAGTACCGATTAGAATATATCCCCTCTCAATAATGGCATCAAGACGAGATTCGTACTTGTTATTTTTCTGGACTTCCTGTTTTACAGTTTGTTCCGTAACTACGTTTGCAGAAGCGGTAGCTGTAAAGCTTGTCCCTAGTAGCGAAACAGCCATTACACCGGCTATCCATAGTTTTTGATATTTTTTCATAATTTTCTCCTCCTATATATACATCTGATTTGATAAATCGACACATGTTTGTGGTGGTCTTTTCCTTATGGATAATCAACAGGTGTGATATTTTTCATTCTCTTATTTTGTTAAAGCTTGAACTTTCCTAGCTTCTGTTGCAGCTCTTCAACAACATCTTTTAACTCCTGAACCGAATTAGAAATAATTTCGATTGCTAAGTTTTGTTCTTCGGTAGCATTGGCCGCATTTTTTGTGTCTTCAGACGCATGTTTGGCAATGTGGTTCATTTCCTCTACAGAAGCACTTACCTCTTGGGAACCTGCTGACATTTGCTCATAAGCGGCCGACACTTCGAGAATATGATCCGCTACATTGCGCGACGCGTTTAGGATATTTGCAAATTTCATGCGTACTTCTTCAATAAGTTCGATGCCAGCCTGTACATCCCGGCTGCTTGAGTTGATCACATTTACAGCATTGAACGTGTCTTGCTGGGTTTCGCTAATTAATTCTGCTATTTTTCCTGCTGACTCTTCGGATTGATTTGCCAGCTTCTTTACTTCCCCGGCTACGACTGCAAAACCTCGGCCGTGTTCACCTGCCCTCGCCGCTTCAATTGAGGCGTTCAGTGCAAGCAGATTAATCTGGGAGGTTAGTCCTGTGATGGTATCCAAAATTGCTTCGATTTCTTTGGAACGGTCATTTAAACGTTCAATAGCAGATGCCGCCTTTGTCGCTCCTTCACCTATGCTATTCATTTGCTTCACGGCTTGCTCGACCACAGTTGTACCTTGCTCTGCTTGCTGGGTCGCCTCTTGAGCCGATTCAGACACCTTAGAAGATGTCTCTGCCACCTTCACTATTCCGCTTGCCATATCGTTCATCGATATAGCTACCTCCTGTGAACTGGCAGCCTGCACCTTTGCACCTTCCGCAATCTGGCGGACAGAGGAATTGATTTGGCGAACATTGTTCATTGCGCTCTCAATACCTGTAGATACTTCACCGGTCACCTTTAGTACCTGGTCCGATGATACTGTGACACCCTGAATTAAATCCTTCAGGTGAGCTACTGTTTTGTTAAAATCGTGGGAAAGCACTGCAATTTCATCTTTTCCATGTACGGTTAATGTATTTGTTAAATCACCCTCGGCAACTCCCTTGACCGCTCGATTCAGTCTTTGGATGGGTCGGACAAGCTGTACTGAAAGCAGATAAACCAAACCGATACTAATTATCAAAGCTAATGCAGAAATCACAATTAGATTTAGAGAGAGCTTCGTAATTGGAGCGTATAGTTCTTTAGTCGGTGCAGTGATGTATACACCCCAGTTTTGTAAAGTAGAAGCATAAGAAGCGATATGTTCCACATTGTCTTTATGATACTGGATTACCCCTTGCTCGCCTTTTTGGATCTTGTTAAAAGCAGTTTGAATCTCCGGAATGTTTGACTTGAGCACCGATTCCTTTAAAATAAGTTCCTTTTGCGGGTGCCAGATATAACTCCCTTTTTTACTAACCAAAAAAGCGTAGCCATGCTCGCTAAATTTCTCTTCAGCAACTGTTTTCTGAATTTCGTTAATCGGGATAGTTGATCCCATATAACCATACTGTAGGTTGTTTCTCATCAACGGTACTATAATAGTAACGATGTTATTGCCTGTTCGCTTTGAAACGACTGGTTCAGATACAACAATCTTCCCTTTCCCTTCTCCAGCCTCCCGAAAATGGGAACGATCAGAAACGTCTGTCTCTTCACCTTTGAAGTTAATAACTTTTTTCCCGCTCAAATCGTAAGAGAAGAAAAATGTTTCAAACTCAGGATTTTGTTTCTGAGCCTGCTGAATCAATTCTAAGTCTTTTTCTTTTTCTCCAGAAATTAGTTTACCTACCGTTTCGATAATCGCGATTTTCTTCTGGAAAAACTGATCGATTTTCAGCGATAGGTTGTCCGCTCCCAGTTCAGCTTCTTTATTCAAGCTAGTTTCCAGAAGCCGTGAAGAACTCCAATAGCTCGCTACAAAAACCGAGGCAAGACTCACAATAAGCAATATGCACATCACATACGTTAGTTTTTTCCTAAGACTGTTAGTCATTACGATAGAATCCTCCCCATTTTAAAAATAAAGAGTTAGCTCAAAAAAAAGAAGCCTGCCATCCGACAGCCTACCTCGCCTTCGGTTTGGCAACCCGGCTATCATAGCTGCAGCATGCAGCCTTAGACCCGTAGCTTTGCGTCCTCGCCTTTCAACGAGTTTGCCTTTTTCTTAATATTAACGATTTTCATGTGCTTAAAGTACTATAGCATACTTTCGAAATGATTGAATAGGACAAATGGATAAAACTTTATTTTTAAAATATTTTAAATATAAGGAAGAAATGTGATTGTAACCCTTCCGTCTTTTCTTACCTCCTACCACAAAAGTTTGTCAATTTATCAAACCAAATGTATATAGATAAGTCGAGAAAATTGAGCGTATTTTCCAAATATAATCAGAATCTAAATTTTATTACTCGAAAAGGCTAAGAGATGTTGCTACATCCCTTAGCCTTTTTCTTATTTACCGGTATGACGAAAATGATTTGACAATAGGCCAAAAGAATGTTACAAATAAAACAAATCTATTACAGTCCTTTAACACAGCCCCGTGAGGTTGAGAAGGAAGCCGGATTAAACGTACGAATCCTTTTTGTAGGGATTATTATGTTTATTTAGCCTTCTTGCCTGCTAAGGTGAGAAGGCTTTTATTATTCTTCCATAGCGACTGTATGTGAATAGTAGGAGGAGTAATGATGAATGTGACAGACGAAGTGCAGTATGTACCAGCAAAAACGAAAGAAGCTGTAGTTGAATCCAGGTCGAAACGGTATAAAACGCTGTTTGGTTCTGTACTTGGCTACGCAGCAGAAGGACTGGATATGCTGTTACTGTCCTTTGTGCTCGTGTACATTTTGCAGGAGTTTCACTTAACGCCTGCACAGGGCGGCAATCTTACACTGGCTACAACAGTCGGCATGCTGGTGGGATCTTATTTATTCGGATTTCTAGCTGATTTATTCGGCCGGATTCGAACTATGGCTGTATCGATTTTATTATTCTCCGTAGCCACTGCACTTATTTATTTCGCAACCGATTATTGGCAATTATTATTTCTTCGATTTTTAGTAGGCATGGGTGTCGGCGGGGAATTTGGAATTGGGATGGCAATTGTAACGGAAACATGGTCAAAAGATATGCGTGCAAAAGCAACCTCTGTTGTAGCATTAGGCTGGCAATTCGGGGTGCTGGTCGCATCGTTATTACCAGCTCTAATCGTTCCATATTTCGGCTGGAGGGCTGTATTCTTATTCGGATTAATTCCGGCACTACTGGCAGTATACGTTCGTAAAAGCTTAAGCGAACCAAAACTGTGGGAAAAGAAGCAGCAATATAAAAAACAATTACAGATGAAGGCCATACAAGGTACTTTAACAGCAGAAGAAGCCACACAACTGGAAGGCATGAAGAAATTTCCTCTGAGCAAATTGTTTACAAATAAACAAATCACTATTACAACAATTGGATTAATTATCATGTCGTTTATTCAAAACTTCGGGTATTATGGGATTTTTACCTGGATGCCTACCATCTTGGCCAATAAGTATGGCTATACATTAGCAAAGGCCAGTGGCTGGATGTTTATTTCCACGATTGGCATGCTGATTGGAATTGCAGTATTTGGTTTCTTGGCTGATAAAATTGGACGCCGAAAAACATTTACCCTGTATTATATAGGCGGTACGGTGTACTGCTTGGTTTATTTCTTCTTACTCAAGGATGCCACCTTATTATTATGGGGAAGCGCATTACTCGGCTTTTTCGCTAATGGCATGATGGGCGGATTCGGAGCTGTATTAGCAGAAAACTATCCGGCAGAAGCCCGTTCAACAGCAGAGAACTTCATCTTCGGTACAGGACGTGGATTGGCTGGATTCGGTCCTGTAATTATTGGGATACTGGCAACTGGCGGAAGCCTTTTTGGAGCGATGTCATTAATTTTTTTAATTTATCCAATCGGTCTTATCACGATGTTGATATGCGTACCGGAAACCAAAGGAAAAGTGCTGGATTAATACGTAAAAAGGGAGTTCCTTTATATGAGGGACTTCCTTTTTGTTATGGACCGGAACTTGGCACATTTTTTTCATTGTCCACCTTAGCACAATTGCTTGACCCTAACTCGACATATCATAGCGTAGATACTTGCAAATGGAGGTGAAAAAATGGTGTCCGCAACAAAGAATCAATTGGTCAGCAGGACCAAAATAGATGTTCTAATCCCTGCTATCGAGAAGGATTTGAGAACTCTCCCTTTTGTAATTGATGGAGTTAAAAAAAATGTAAAGCATCCTATTGGCGAAATTATAATCGTTGCCCCGAATAGCAAAAAAATCAAAAACTTGTGTATGCGAAAAGGATGTAGATTTGTTAATGAAAATTCTGTCCTGCCAATTACAAAAAAAAATATTAATTATCGTACTAACAGGTGGAATAGATCAGGCTGGCTTTTTCAGCAACTTTTAAAATTAAGTGGTGATTCATTATGTTCCCAGAAATTTTACCTGGTAATTGATGCCGATACAGTGCTGATTCGCCCACATGTATTTAGACAGAATCAAAAAACGGTGTTTTATTATAGAAACTGGAGCCATGCTGAGTACTTTAAAACATACAAAAAGCTGTTAGGAAAAAAGAGAGCAGCACGTTCATCTTTTGTTACCCACTATATGCTATTTGAAAAATCAAAAGTGTCGGCGTTAAAAAGAGCAATTGAATCTAAGCATAAAACAAGTTGGTATACAGCTATAATACGAAGCATCGACAAATCGAAGCAAATAACCTTCTCAGAATTTGAAACGTATGGAAATTTCCTCTGCTCAACTTATCCCGGTCAATTCATTCTAAAAAAAGCTTTGAACAAGGCTTTAAGCAGAAACGTTACGAAAATATCAAAATTAAATGTAAAAAAATTATCAAAAAAATATAGGTCCATATCTTTGCATGCACGAAAATGGTATTTCAAAAAAAGTGTATCGATCAAAGGTAGACGGAGCAATACAAAAAAACAATGATAAATAGCAAATACCCTATATCACATATATGTTTCCACTTGTTTGCAAAAAAAGGACAACTTTGACTATAACTTCAGGGGGAATAGCTTTGAAAATTACATTACTATCCGGCGGTTCCGGTAAAAGGCTTTGGCCGCTGTCCAATGAGGTGAGGTCAAAAATATTTCTTAAGCTATTAAGAAAAGAGGATGGCAGTAGGGAATCAATGATACAGAGGGTATGCAGACAATTGGATTCAGTTGGACTGCTTCAATCTACGTATATTGTTACACATAAAAGCCAAATTGAAATTATGAAAAACCACGTTGGCGACAGTATTCCTATAATCAGTGAACCCTATAAAAAAGGAACTTTCACTGCTGCCGCTTTGGCCATAACTTATCTTCATTCAAAGATTCATGTAAAGGCAGATGAAATCGTCTGTGTTATTCCAGTTGATTTGTTCGTCAAGACAGATTTCTTTGAAATATTGAATAAACTACCAGATATCCTCATTCAATCTCAGGCAGATCTTGCCCTTCTCGGAACTACTCCTATGTATCCATCTAATCAGTTCGGTTATATTGTTCCTAAAATGAACAACAGAATAGACTATCACCCCATTGCTACATTCGTTGAGAAACCTGACGAAAGGAAAGCGCGCCGCCTGATAAAAAATAATGCCTTATGGAATTGTGGAGTTTTCGCCTTTCCTATCAAGTTTATGCTTTCTCACTTAAAAAGCAAAAGCTTCCCACTTCTTTATGAAGACATGCTTAATCTGTATGAACATCTACCTGAGTTAGGCTTTGATTATGAAGTCGTAGAAAAAAACCGTCATTCTATTGTAATTCCCTATAATGGTACCTGGAAAGACCTAGGTAGCTGGGATGCATTAGTAGATTATCTTGGAAACAGCGTCATCGGTTTAGGTCAAATTTCAGATGACTCAATAAATACACACGTAGTCAATGAGCTTCCTTATCCCGTTAATGTTATTGATGTACCCAATATTATCGTAGCCGCAAGCCTGGATGGGATTCTTGTTGCAAGCAAAAAAAATTCGAGTAGAATTAAACAAATCATCAATAACGTTCCTAAAAGACCATTATATGAAGAAAAAAGATGGGGAACCTATAGCGTTTTGGATCATTCGAAGATGGAAAACAAAATAGAAACACTAACGAAAAAAATCAAGCTGTTGCCTGGTAAGAATATAAGCTATCAATTACATCATAAAAGAAAAGAAATCTGGGTAATCACTTCTGGTTCTGGAGAGTTTATTTTAGAAGACAAACTCTCCTATGTCACAATTGGCGATGTTCTTCAAATCCCTCTTGGTGCAAAGCATGGGGTAAAAGCCATTACACCACTTGAATTTATCGAAGTACAAATAGGGACTGAACTTGTAGAGGAAGATATCACACGTCTAGCTATGACATGGGAAGAAGCAATCCGATATTGCAAAAATGGAGGGAATTGTGAACAAGGCTCCTAGATACATGGGAGCCTTGTTTAATTTTAAGCGGATTGTCTGGCTGTTCTTGGAGTAGAAGTTTCCGATTTTCTTGTTATAAGGCTAACAGCAAACATGGAAATAAAGTTAATTGGATTCATAGCCATCTTCAGAGTCTCTCTTTCATTATAGCGAATTCAGAAGATCGCGATGCAGCCAAGTAAAAAGATTAGAACAGAAGGAAGCCTTTACTGATACACTACTTTTAGCTTGTGTCCCACTCCCGCTTCTCTATATTAATGCAAAACCTAATGCCCGTTTTCGATGCTGTTCGGCCTAACGCCTGTGATGCCTTGGTGTCGTTCTCCATTCTCACCTTCAACCTCTCTTGATTTTCTCTAATAAAGAGGGTTTTCTTGTTTCTATTTCTGTGAAGGTGAGACTGTTGTTCCTGACCATGCTTATCCGTTTCTTGCGGGTAGATTGACTGAAGCATCCCCTCCCTATAATACATAAAAACTCTCATTTCAAGATTTGTATTCATTGCTTTTTCCTCCCCGTCGTTGATTTGTTAGTCACACTCACAACTAAATTAGCAGGCTTTTACGTGCATCCCACCTTCCTTTCCTGACTTGTAGGACGCCCTTTCAATAGTCGTTTCGCTGACTTTGTACGCTTCCGTAGCTTTTGCATTTGCACGAATAACGAGCTAAGAAAAAACTCTACATTTATCACGAATGTCAAAGCAGCAAAAGTGCTGGACGTCAACTTTTGAAAATGCTTTATAGTTAAAGGCCATACCATTAATATCCTTGCAAGCATAAGTAAAAGTAATTCATTATATCTAATAAGGAGCTTGTTTCGCAGATATTTACTTTTCATTGTAAGTACCATGAATATCACCCTCCTTGTTCCAAACTCTGTAATTTTAGTATAAGGCAAAAGCAAGAAAATTTGCGCAAAAACAGTACGACAATTCACGCAATTTAATCGGTGAATCTTGTTGAATTATGCGATATTTGTAGGATATAACGACGATTATGTTCACACCTTGTCCGCATTCATTCCACATCTCTGCTTTCCCATATCCTAAAATCAAAAAGCTCACACCAGGCCACAAATCTTTTACTGTTGATCCGGTTTTGTAGCTATGATTACAGCTTTGCCGATGTCCCTGCATGTATAATTAAACTGGTTCTCTCATTCTTAATTGCTGTGTTGCAAACTCACGATATAAGGAGTGGGTTTGTATAAGCTCCTCATGTGTACCGCTCCCTGTAATTTTCCCCTTTTCAAAAAACAGAATTTGGTCAGCATCAATAACAGTTGATAAGCGATGGGCAATAACGAGTGTCGTTCTTCCGCTACCGCTGGGACCTACAATGGCTGTAACCTTTCCTGGCTCTACCGAAAAGCTTATATCCTTAAGAACATTTTCTCCATTTTTATAGGAAAAGCTTAAATGGTCCACTGTAATGGATTGATTTACATTTTGAACTTTTTGTTCTGAATCATTATCTTCTTTATCCATTTCTAAAATAGAAATAATTCGTTCAGTTGCCCCTGTTGCTTTCTGAAATTGAGTAAAGAAGAAGGTTAATTGTCCCATAGGCATCACGATCTGAAATAAATACATAATAAACGCAACTAAATCCCCGGCTGTTAAAGCACCTGAAGAGACTCTCATTCCACCGTAACCTAGAATAACTACTAGTAATAACATAATGACTAGACCAATAAGCGGGGCGATCATTGCCTGGATTTTTGCCTCTTTTAACCCATATTGATAATAATTGAGCAATTCTTTTCTTACCATTATTGTATTCAATCATTTCAGCATTCCAAGCTTTAACCAGTCGTACTTCTGATAATACCTGCTGAATTACCGAGGTAAATCGTGCAGTTTCATCCTGCGTTCCTTTTGAGACCTGATGCATTTTTCTTCCAAGTGGAACTAATATCATAAATGAAAGCGGAATTGCAATGAGCATGAGTAAGGTCATTTTCCAATCTAATATAAACAAAACGATAATCGATCCAATAATCGAAATCATACCTGTTAGAAAATTAGCGAGATGATCTGTAATTAATCCTTTTACTATTGCAGTATCATTTGTCATCCTGCTAACCGTTTCACCTGTTTGATGCTCATCATCAAGGGTGTTGATTATCCAATATGATCCAGA
>NZ_KE952781.1 GCF_000466385.1 Aneurinibacillus aneurinilyticus ATCC 12856 | reverse complement strand
TGCCAAACGCTACATTTTTAGATTGCCACAAACATTCTTCATATAAAACTCTTTAGCTTCTTTATCAGCTAATGTTGTCCCTTCAGTAGCATGTTTACCTGCTACATAATCATACACATATAATTGTTCAAATGCTTTTTCATAGTCTTCATTTATAAGAGCTTGATAATAATTTTTAGTAATATTTTTTCCTTCACGCTCGGTAAAATAATTCAAAAAATTAGTCAACGCATAACCTAACAGTAAAATAGCTGTAGTTAAAATTACTTTCTTCATGTAATTTACTCCCTAAAAACATACTAACATTCAACTGACTTGTTAAAGATTTTAAAGTTCCACTTATGTCAACCTTCAATCAAATCCATGATTTATTTTACATGCGTGTAATTAAAAAAGCCAAGAGCCAGAGCATGTCATTAATACCCCAAAAATCACCACTAAGATTGATAAAACTATATTATTTTTTATCCGTATAGAGAAAGTACCGGTTATAATACCTCCTAATGCTACACTAAGCCAAAAAAACCTCACTATAAAAAGGGGAAAACCCGGTAAATAATTATTGAAATAAAGTAATGCCCATATAACTTGGAACATCAAAAACAATAATAATACCAAATTTATTTTTTTATTCAATGGAACACCTCAATAAAATCATGATTTATTTAACTGTTCTCCTGATAATTTTCATAGTCCCAATAAGCATATCTGTTAATAGCAAGTGCTGTTTCTTCCCATGTTTTTCTCTTACAGTTTTCTAATAAGTGTTTAATTTTTTGTTCAAGAAGGCTAATATTGAAATCACTCATTATAAAAAGTCCCCTGCCAACCTCAATATCACAACCTTGTAGTCGACTAGGACTAACAACGTACACTACAAATATATCAACATCCTCTTTTCCTTTAGTGCCTATATCTGCATGTAACTGTATCCAAAAATTATCTAGACTTTCTCCCCAATCTTCAGAGATAATATGCAATCCCTTTAACTCTGGAACTATCAGCTTCAACTACCTCCTAATAGAGTTAATTTTCAATTAACTTCTATATAGAATTCACTTAACGTATTAACAAAAGCTTAGGTGGTTGGAAGTAGGAGATTCGGGAAAAACAAGGGGTTGGATGCGCCCTGCGCTCCGGTAGAAAAATAGGCCAGTGTGTCTTTTTCTAGTCTCTGATTTTCTCCGTCTTTTCCTACCCCTACCACAAAAGCTTATCAATTTACCAAACCAGATGTATATAGTAATATAGGTTAAATCAATGATCTAGTAGTCTGCATTTAGATCTGTAGTTGCCCAAAAACACTTACACAAATTTAC
>NZ_KE952780.1:2440-4061 GCF_000466385.1 Aneurinibacillus aneurinilyticus ATCC 12856 | reverse complement strand
ATTGAAGACAAGTTCGCCGTTACCATGAGCCGAAGCGGGATTACAGATTTGCTTCATCGCCTAAACTTACGCTACACACGGCCTACCTATACGCTGGCGAAAGCGAATAAAGAGAAGCAGGAGGTTTTTGTCCAACAGATGAACTGGATAAAAAAAACCTCACCGATAACGACGTATTGATTTATGAAGATGAAAGTCGAATTCGTGCCTATCAAGTGCTTCATGCCACCTGGAACGAACGAGGCAAGCAGAGATACATTCCTACATATGGTCATCATGCCTATGTGGGTTTATTCGGCATGGTTAACGTTCACACGGGTGATTTTTTCTGCCAACCTGCTTCGCAGTATAAAACCGCTGATTTCCACCGTGTTTTAATGACGATTCTCGAACGATACGAAGGCAAACGTGCCATCCTTATCATGGACAATGCTCGTAGCCACAAGGCAGAAGAGATGCAGCCTTTTTTTGAAGCGAATCGGGAGCGACTTTTCTGTATCGATCTGCCGCCTTACTCGCCCACCTTGAATCCGGTCGAGCGCATGTGGAAATGGCTAAAGGAAGTCGTCATCGCCAATCGTTTTCATCCTACACAAGCTTCGATCGCACAAGCCATTGATGATTTTACTCATTACATAGAAGAAAACCTGGAAAGGGGATTGTCGCGCATTGCAAACGCTCATTTATCGAATTCTTAATCGCGATTTATATAGGTTCCTTCTTTATTATTTATTCAATAGATTAAGCTTCAGATTTATTAAATCTTCTTCAAAAAACTCTCGTTACTTTAATTTCCTTCCCAATCCTCATTTTTACATAAATATCCAAAAACAACTGCCAAGTTTTATTCAAGAATATGTCCCTTTTATGGAATAACATGACTGTTGTTTTAGACCAATTTATTTTAAATTTTCAGCTATCATTTTAAGATAGTTTTTTTCACACCTGAGTAGTTACCACCCTTGAGTTTTTTTATTATTTATCATGCAAAATAGCGACTAAAACAGGTGCAAAATAACATTTAAAGTGACAAACAATAGGTTTCTTTCACATTTTTGTTCAAGAATACATGAGTTTCTGTACACTGTTTTGTTATAGAAAACACAGCGAACAATTTCTTAGCGTATAAAAAGTCGGTTATTTAATTCGAGCGTTTTGCAGAATTCCGATTAACAACATGAAACTTTAATAAGAACAGGACACTGTATCGCAAATATTCCTGGTAGAAAATTTAAAGAATCATTTGTTTTTAAAACTGTACCTGCCCTCCAATTTTAAGATATGATGGCTTTAGGAGAAATAAGAGCAGTTTTTCTCGCGATAATGGTTGAACCGTTATCCATAAGGTGAAAGAAAAGATGCACGCGTCGGCGTGTTCCCTCGTCTTTTTCTCACAAGGAAGGGGCACGGTGTGGTGACGACCCACTCTGGATTATACTGGATAATCAACACCCTTGAGTTTGTTTTATAAATATGAAGGGAAAGTGGAGAATCCTATTCAAAGAAACTAATAGATGCAATATTTTAAATTATCGGTATTCAACTACAGAAAGGCTGATGCAAGTGAAATTTACTATACGAAAAATGCAAAAGGAAGATATTCAACAAGTTCAACAAGTTT
>NZ_KE952780.1:0-2340 GCF_000466385.1 Aneurinibacillus aneurinilyticus ATCC 12856 | reverse complement strand
GAAATTCAGGAAAGCTTCTTAAAATTCGCTTATAGTGATGAGATGATGCAAAGACGATTAGAAAATTCATTTATATGGGTTGCAGAAGTTGATAGGAAAATTGTGGGTTTTGCTAACTTTTCTCCCGTAAAAGAAGATGGCGAAACGGAACTCACGGCGATTTATTTAAATCCTGAGCACCAAGGTAAAGGCATAGGAACAGCTTTACTGAATGAAGGCATTATAAACTTAGAAGATGCAAAAGAGATTTTTATAAATGTAGAAAAAGACAATAGTATCGGAACAACCTTTTACAAAGCAAAAGGGTTCAAAGTTGTTTCTGAATTTGACGATAACTTTGATGGGTATATCCTAAAAACAGTAAGAATGGTTTTGAAAGTGTAAAACCCGCTAAATAACACGCTTTTTTAGCGTAAATAATATCGCTTATTTCATATTTCTTTATCTTATATGCAAAATAGAAATTGTAATAAGTATGAAGGATTGAAGGTAAAGTAAATATAGCTCCTCCATCACCATGAGTGAACTGTAACTCGAATAATGGACACTAAAAAAGTCCGTTATTCGGGTTACAGTTCACGCTAGAGAAAAATCCGCTTTTTGTTACGTTTCAATACCACGTTAGTTTTTTGTTTTTATTTTTATGTTCGGGCTTGCTATCTTTATCATTGGCAGAACATTCAAAGATACCATCACTCTTTTTTCTGAGACTTATAAGCAGTTATTCTATATGTTCATATAAGGTCACGCTTTCAATGTAGTTATGGATATATGTCCTTTCCCATTAACCGCATCTCGGTCACCTTTTGTTGAAAAATATGAGTGTACAGAGCTTCAGTATTATTCCTCAAAGGTAGCTTTATCTAAAAACCCCCTCCTTACTTGGTGGACGCTCCCCCTTACTTTTATCGCCTGCCCTCTACAACTCACGAAATACTGATTAAAGTGTTACTTGTAGCTTATACACAGGATTATATACTAAACTACTATTAATTATTAATATTTAGGAGTATATGGGCGTTTTTTTAATCTACAAACAGAAAAAATATCCCATTATGTGGGCCAATTAGGAATTTTTTTTAAAACTTACTATTTTTTTTTCGATTTTCGTGATATGGTAAGTAAGTTAAGTTAAGCTAAATAAAGTGGAGGTAAGTAAATGTTAAAAAAAGCAATTATAGCGGGGGTATTTTCAATCGGGTTAATTTTGTCCGGGTGCGGTCAGACAGGCGACCAACCCGCGGTTGGGAAAGGTAAATTAAACGCCGAACAAGTCCTTTCTGAAGTTGAAAAAGCATCAGGGAAACTGAAAAACTATGAAATGACCGCAAAAATGGATATGGAAATGGAAGCTAATGGGCAAACGATGAAAATGCCATCTACCATTACATCACAAATACAATTAGATCCATTACTTGTTCATCAAAAAATGAATACTGAAAATAATGGAACACCAATAAACCTTGAAATGTATGTAGCGAAAGACGAAATATATGTAAATTCACAAAATCAATGGGTTAAAATGAAAAATGAGGGTACGACCGAGTTAATAAAGGCGACCGAAAATATGAATCCTAGCAAAAAAATTGAACAAATGAAAAAATTTGCGAAGGACCTCTCATTAAATGAGGATAAAGACAATTATGAAATTAAATTCTCCGGCAAGGGTGATTCGGTTAAAGATTTCGCAAAAGAAATGATTACGGAGAACTTAGAAGCGAAACAGGCGGAAGCGTTAAAACAGCAATTCGACAAAATGAAAATCAACGAAATTTCATTCGGATATACGATTGACAAGAAGACTTTTTATCCAACAAAAGTTTCATTAGACCTTAACATGGATATCGGAGAAAACGGCCAAACGGCTAAAATGAAGATGAAAATGGACAGCACATCGAGCAAGTTTAACGAGTTAAAAGACCTTTCGATTCCGGACGATGTGAAGAAGAATGCGAAGGAAGTAAGCCCGAACAACGTGGCAGGATAACAAAAAAAGGAACGGAATTATATCCATTCCTTCAGCACTGTAGACAAACTTGGTTTTCATCGAGTTTATCTACAGTCTTTTTTATTTTATTACCACTCAAGGGTATCCTCTTGCTACAGTCTTCTATACTAAAGCCCAAGAACTGTAGTGATTAGGGTAGGTTGTTTACTTCATATGCCACCCGTATTCCAGATTCAACAGCTCCTTGCATCCATCCATGAGTAAGTGTAGTATGTTCTCCGGCAAAATGTACCCTTCCCTCTGGTGTAGGAATATAAGGATATAGCTCTAATTCTTGTCCTGGTTCAGAGGCTGTAAACGGGTTAACCCCCTAATTTTGGACACATACTACT
>NZ_KE952779.1 GCF_000466385.1 Aneurinibacillus aneurinilyticus ATCC 12856 | reverse complement strand
ATGAAAGAGCTTACTCCGTATATTATCAAAAACTTGCCGAATCCTTCCCGCTTTGAAATAACATCCAAGCAGGATAAAGTACAGGGAGAGAATATAGATGGAAAGAATGTGCATGTACAAATAAATGGAGATGAAATCCCTTCTCTTATTTTGAATTTTATGGATGGAATAAGCAAAGATAAGGAAGCGGTTGAGGCCATTGTCAGAACGATTAACAATGTGGATGCTACAGCGAAGATGACGACAGAAACATTCAAAAACGAGCTGGATACGATGGTTCGTACCTTGAAGGAACAAGTGTCTACCATCCAACAGGATAAAACGTTGCAGCAAGTTTTCAATAAAAATAATTATGTTAAGGCCGATATTTTGATCGATAACCAGCTATATGAACGGAAGTCGGATGTGACGCTCCATTTTGCGTTTCCAACTTCCAATGACAGCGGGATTCAATCCCTGCACATTCAATCCGCAACTGAAAACTGGAACATGAATCAACCGGTAAAAGCACAGCCGATTTCCGCTACCCATTATCTGGATGAAAAACAGCTTTCAGACGATACAACCGGCAAGCTGTTTTTGGAAACC
>NZ_KE952778.1:1118-4625 GCF_000466385.1 Aneurinibacillus aneurinilyticus ATCC 12856 | reverse complement strand
TCTGGATTATACTGGATAATCAACACCCTTGATATTACATCAATCATTCGATACATGATATCTACGCATCAATTCCTTTGTGGACATTGTAATAATTTTGGGGATGAGAAGATGTGTTTTCGTCTGTAGCCGCTGTTTTCCTTGGGGATGGATAACAAAAAATAGGGTTCTCAAATAGATCTTCGTTAAAAAACAGAACATTCCTTTTGGTAAATCAATCACAGTAAACCCGAATTGTTCTGCTCCGCGATACAAGAAAGAGACACCATATATACCTGTTACATTTCGATAATTCGGATGACTAAGAAGAAAGCCTGGAATTTTTGGCAATATCTGCTCGGTTGCTCGAATCATTTGAATAGCAAGCTGCATAGAAGATGATGTCCCTGTTCTCATTTTAAAAAGCAGTGCATTATTTACATGAAGCTCAGCGATTTGATCACCTTTTCGAATCTCTTGTCCATCCGCGAGCCGAAGCGTTTTCCCCCGATAGGTACGCACTCTTACACACAAGAAATGATTATTTTCATCAAGTGATTCAAGATGAAAAAACGTGCGAAATAGCCCTTCCCATTTCATCCATATACTGATAAGCCAGCGCTTTCTTTTATTTACCTGTATACTCGTCAATTTGTTTAGGCCCCGATCATCTGATCTACTCGTACACATCGATAACCTTGTAGATGTACCGTTGTAAACACATCTTCTTATTGTAATTTAATATATCACTTATTGCCCATATTTATTCGAATGAAGCAACCGATTAATGAATAACGGGATTAGATGCAGCCTCTCAATTGCTCGATAGAGGTTGCTCCAGCATTCAAATCCACTTTTCCACTAATCCCATTAACCTTTCCATCCTCTGAGTATTGCCACACCAACCACTCATCCCACCCTCCACAATCAGACGGTTGTGTAATTCCATATTTTTCGTATTCAGCTATCCATAGTGGTAAATCGCTTAACTTGTACCCAAAATCATCGTTCTGTTGAATAAACCATGTTCCAGTATAAAGCATGACTTGTCTATTGGTTAATTCTTTTACACGATCATGAAATATCCATGTCCAGCTTACTAATTGGTCAGGTGTTAAAATTCCTGGTTGAGTCGGCTCTTCTAAGTCCAATACAGGCATAATATCTCCAAAATCGGGCATGTAGATTTTCATTATGTTTACGAAAAATTCTGCTTCTTTATAAGGTTCACTTGTGTCAAAAGGAGAAGAAGGATTTGCATAATGATAAGCACCAATATATATTCCTTCTTCCCTTGCACCTTTTACATTATGCTGAAACATAGGATCTGTAAAATCAATGCCCTCAGTAGCTTTTATGTAAACAAAATCTATACCATCTTTTTTTACAGCATTAAAATCGATAACACCATTCCAGTGAGAAATATCAATACCTTTTAAATGTAATGACGTCTTTGTTTGCATTATATTACCTCCTCCAATAATCATTACTCTTTGTTAGAAGAGGCATAAATATTCTTTGCAGCATGGTTCGAGGCGGTAGGGCTGGCGAAAGAAGCGATTGGATGCAAACCAGCAACCTTTTTCCACTCCCCAGCCCTCCTTTTTTCTTACTCCGGTCCATGAAAGAATATCCTTTTATCAAGGCATATTTATATATACACCTTGTGGTGGAAGGTAAGAAAAGAAGGAAGGGCGGTGGGCGCATCCATCCTCTTCTTTTTTCTGAATCTCCTCCTTCCAGCCACCTGAACTTTTGTTACTACATCAAGTGATTTTTTGCTTTTATAAACCGTTTTTCAGCATGGATTGCACCATCGGGCTTTGCAAAAGCTTTATAACCTGAGCAAAATCTACATTGCCAAGTAAATCATCTAGAGAGCCATCTTTTTCACTTGTTTTTTTTCTATTGCTTATGTTGCTCCCCTTTTCACTTAGGAATGAGCGGATGGCAGGGTTTTGCAATAAGTCGTTTAAAGAGTCCATGCTGTCGCTGTCAGGTACCTTTTCTCTCTTTGGAGCAGTTTGAACTTCTGTTTCACCCTTACCGCGCCGCTTCCTAGGCTGTCTATTCTTCCTTTTGGCTACATGCTGTTTAATTTCTGCTAACTCTCCCAGGATATTCTCAAGCTTTTCCCTATTATCCCCCGTCTCAGTAACATGCTCCTCTATTTTGTGTAACATATTTTTAATTCCTGATAATTGCTGATTGATGGTATACAATTCTTTTCTCCGGTTCGGACTATAATTCTTCTTCATGGCCAAACACCTCCTTTTTCTTTTGCGCTAATGCGCTCCTACCCATTGTATGTTGCAGCATACATAATAGGGATAAGGCGTGTACCTAGTTTGTAAAATAAAAAAAACATGGATGTAGAGCCATCCATGGAAAATAAGAAGCAACCGTATCTATCAAATGAATAGGAACGGAAATAAGAAAAAGCTGAATGGGAAAAAAAAGCGACGAAAGAAGAAACGTCGTCTGCGTCTAAAAAACCTTTGTACCGCATGAACATCTTCTGCTTCAGCATTTACATTCTCCTCAATGAGCTGAACGGAAGGGTCATTCACCGTATAATAGTTCGGTAATAATACAGTAACACCCTTGTTATTTACACTTTCAAGTTTCACATGAAGGGCACCCGCCTTTGTATTGATTACCGTCCATTTCCCTATGTTTTCTGTCAGTGTTTGACGAAAAGTAGGCATTCTTTGATTCCTCCTCATTTTGATAACTTCCCTATAGAATATGAGGAAATATCACTTCTTGTCCTAGTTGATTACCCTAGTAATTGTACCCAATAATATTGAATATCACATTGCTCCTTGGATTATCCATACACCCGTTTAGTGATGGCAAGCATCCAACCTATAAACCCTAACACTTTTTCTTACCTGTCCACATAAAGTGAAATTTCACGCAGTGGAGGTTTTCTTTATCCTCCATCTGCCTTGCCCCGATTTCTCCAAGTCTCAATATGGGAGTATTCCTGCGTTAAGGTGAGATAAATTGAGCACTGGTCCATAGCAAAAATAAGGTACAGCCATATGATATAGAAAAACTACATTTTTGAAAGGAGGAAAATTGCAGAAATGGATACAAAAAAACTAGATACCAGAAGGGTACGCCATGCTTTTGAAAAAAATATTGCTAAACATGCAAAAATAAAAACGCAGGATAACAAAACTTATGAAGGCTATATTGAAAAAGTGGAAAGTGACCATGTTTCTTTAGCCATACCTAAGACAAAAAGGGCGGGCACATTAGTAAAATCAAACGAAAATTGGTTTCGACGTAGACATTTTAGACGTGTCGTTTTGCCGCTGTCATCCATCAATCTAAGAGAATCTTCTCTCTTAAAATAGAGGAGAATAGTGGCTGTGCTTATAAAACATCTACCCAAACTTCTAAACAAAGGCTATAATCTAACACTCGTCCTTCCTTGTCCGCATAGTATGCAATTATATGCATCTGATTTAATACATCGACAAACTTTTGTGGTGAAAGGTAAGAAAAGAAGGAAGGGCG
>NZ_KE952778.1:0-1018 GCF_000466385.1 Aneurinibacillus aneurinilyticus ATCC 12856 | reverse complement strand
TTGTGGTGAAAGGTAAGAAAAGAAGGAAGGGCGGGAGCGGTCGGAAAAAGACACCTTGGCCTTTCTTCTGCCGGAGCGCAGGGCGCATCCATCCCCTCCTTTTTTCCGAATTCTCTCCTTCCAGCCACCTGAACTTTTGTTAATACATCAAGTGATTTCTATATAGATTAAGGATGCCTAGATTTAATAACTTTAAGATATAAAGATACTTCTTCACATTGTGTGCATTTACCTTTTTTAAAGGAAATTTTTTAACATAGATTGCACCAGAGGACTTTGTAGAAGATTCATGATTTGGGCGAAATCCATATTACCAAGTAAATCCCCTAGAAAACCATCTTTTTTACTTGTTTTAACTTCTGTTTGAACTTCGGTTTCACCTTTATTGCGCCGCTTCCTGGGTTGTCTATTGCTTTTTTTGGCTAAATGCTGTTTAACCTCTGCTAATTCCGCCATAATATTTTCTAATTTTTCCCTATTACCCTTTGCCTCACTCACATATCCTTGTATTTCATGCAATATACTTTCAACTTTTTCCCTATTATCCTTTATCTCGGTCATGCTATCTTCTATTTTATGCAGCGTACTTTTAATTCCTGATATTTGCTGATTGATAGCCTGCAGTTCTTTTCTCCGATTTACATTGTACTTTTTTTTCATGACAAGACACTTCCTTTTCTTTTGTACTAATACACTCAATACCCATTGTATGTTGAAAAGGCTATAATAGAGATAAGGCATGTACCTATATATATCTGACTTGATAAAGCGACATCCTCCCGTGGTAGGAGGTACGAGAGGCCGGAAAAAGACATGCTGGTCTCTCTTCTGCCAGAGCGCAGGGCGCATCCAACCTCTTCTTTTTTCCGAATTTCCTACTTCCAACCACGTTATCATGTCAAAATATCAAGTGTAACTTATATAAAATAGCCTGAGTCCGCTTACATTTCGAACCCAGGCTGTATAAATCTCAAAGTAAGATTATATACCAAGGGTGTTGATTATCCAGTATAATCCA
>NZ_KE952777.1:98261-120307 GCF_000466385.1 Aneurinibacillus aneurinilyticus ATCC 12856 | reverse complement strand
GCCGTTTTATGCATTTTTTCATTGCCAAATACAATAATTGCGTTAATTGTAGAATTGATAGTAAAAGATTTTAAAAAACGTACTAAATAACTTTATTTTAGTTTAATAAGGGTTGGGAACCGCCGTTTTTTTGAGGTAATACAAGAAAAGTTAACCGGGTTAGAGATCGATCTTTGTCACCTTCGACCTGAAAATTTCCAATTTAGGGTTAAAGTCTATAAATTGAAAAGCATAAAGCGAAAAACACTTAGATAATTCCGAGTGCTGTAGCGATTCGAAATATAGCTAAACGTTTCTTTTCATAATATTTCCCCCTTCTTTAGTCCCAACTCTGTATAAATGTACATATCTGTTAACTCTTTTGAATCAATATACTTTTGTTCGACAATTATTCTCTCTGTAACATCTAAACTGTTTTCTAATGCACGGTCAATTTGCCTTACCTTTAGCTCGTTTTCTTTATCTGCTTGTCGGAGTGACGGGAACAAGTCAACAATACCAGCCATTTCCCGTTCTCTCTTATTTTCCATTTGTACCTTCAGAGCACGGTAATTTTTCAATTCCTCAATAACAATATCCTGAACATCTTTCTCGTTTACCTCTTCAAGAAATGAAAGTTGTTTTGCTCCCATAGATAAATCTCCCTTTAAGAATGGCGCGCTACTCGTCTGCGTGTATAGGCCGATCCACGCCTTAGACGCTCGAATTCCTCACGTTCTCTTTCACGTTTGCTTGGCACATATACCGTAGGCAACTTGTCTTTTACTGGCCCCGGCTGCTCCGTCCTCTATGGCATCTGCCGCATCTTGTTTAACTTCCTTCTTTTATCTGGCGTGAGTAGGTCCTCAAATCGCATTCTGTATCCCTCTTTTCAAATAAAAAAGGACACCCCTCTAATAAACCTGTAACGTGGCATATAACCTCGCTTAAACTTAGTAAAAGTGGTGTCCTCCAATATTTGATCAAATATATAGTTTTAGATAAAAGAAACTATTCATAGCTCTTGCCATCTTCCTTTTGCCATCTCACATCACCACCCACCTCCAAGGCAAAATAAAAAAGCCTTTTTACGTCATGCTTAGGACGTGGTATCCTTTATTTCGCAAAAGTGACCGTTTCTCCAACTTTAACAAACAGTGGCAACTGTTTGTTAAAGTCGCTCTCTTTTTCCATAAAGACAAGATAAGCAGCGGAGGTTTCGCCTAAATATATACCTAACAAACCAGCACATTTCTCTTTTTCCATCTCGAAACTTTCCTTAATAAGTACTGCTTTTTTGTTCTTGGATATTATGAGAGTGTCATAAGGTTGCTTCTGAATAGCTTCCACTAATTCCTTATCATTTTCACAAATAACTACTAAATTTTCTTTTTGCAAAGCTTGAAAGTCGCTTAGTATTTCAGTGATAGAATTAAAAATTTCACTATCCTTTTCAATAATTGTGGACACTACTAAAGGCATTTCGGATCTACTTCCTTTTTTAAGAGTAAACCCGGAGGTAAAATTTACTTTTCCAACAAATTCTCCCCCACCTGTTTTGTTAGCTCCCGTCGACATCGCATTAAGAAATCCCTTTGAAATAGGCTTACTCTCTTCCGGAACTTTATAACTATACTTGGAATCCTTGGTGACTACCTCGGTTGTGAGCCAAACCTCTTCAGACTTTTTCTGACTTTCAGTAGTTTCATTTGGACTACCGACAGATGTCTGTGAGCTTTCAGTAGAGGCACATCCCGTCACGATTATTAATGTAAAAATAATTGCCCATAATCCTACCCTTATTTTACCCATTTAATATAATATCCTCCTTTTTAGGAACAATAATACTTTTATATAATAACTATGAAACCAACACATGTAAATATTTAATTGGAATAAAACGGAATAAATAAATAAATAACAAAAGGCCGCTCCCTCGGAACGGCCCCTTCGCTTATCTTCTGACACTATCATCATACCCCCCCTATCGCCAAATTGCGTGTCAATTTCCTTTCAAAATTCCTTCATTTTGCCGTCAAAAAACCGTCACTGATTTTATCAGCTTTACTCTTGGTGACAAAGACACTTGGAGATGAATAGGAGCAATATCAGCCCGAACAAATAAAGGATGCTTGGGATGCGATGCTTTTGTTAATTCTAAAGCATATAAATTCTCATAACCTGACAATAATCTAAGTACCTTTTCATTTCTTTTCTGGTACACCCCGTTTGTTCCCCAGGCAAGCACTACCCTATCTACACGCTCAATAGCTTCTAAAATATGCGAATCATTATCCGGACCAACAGGATTATTTACTTGCTTCAACTCTTTCGGGTCTGTCGCACGATACGCAAACAGGTTTATTACTTCTAACGAGCCGAATCCCCAACCCTTTGCAAAACCAATACAACGTTTGATAGTTTGATCATCGTACTGTTCATCTGCTGTACTTGGATTGAACATCATAAAGGCCATTCTTGGTGCAGATTCATCCCAAATTCTCCATAAAGAGTATCGGTATTGTTCTGTCGGGTCAATTATTGCTCCTGTAATCAACTCGCATATCCCGTCTCTAGTGCTTCCTCGACTCTTTTTTGTGTAACCTTCCGGTCAATTTTCGGCAAAAACGACATTTGCATGACGACTCCCCCTGTTCGATGGTAAAATATTCATATTAGATGTAGAACAAGAGGTACCTCCTAGCGCCAACTAGGAGGATTTTTTTATGTCATCAAGCTTGCCTCGTAAATAAAGAAGTTTAAATTCCAATAAGTTTTCCGGTCTTGTATTTTTCTTCCCGTACATTTCATGAAATAGCTGGTGCATCTCTTTTTTTATAGGGACACCCATAGCATCATTGTGCTTTTCTCTTATTTTGGCTGATATCTCTAAAGCTACGTGTGGGTTCAGCTTATAAAGAGCACGACTTAGTAGTTGCAAATTGGACCGGCTCGATGATTGACCCTGCCGACATCAATGCTGATTTTAAAATTGCTTGCAAGTTTGCTGACGTGCCTAAAATTAGGTCTCATGATTTACGTCACACACATGCAACTCTTTTATTGCAGCTTGGAGAAAACCCAAAAGTCGTTAGCGAACGATTAGGACATGCAGACATTAGCATCACATTAAACACCTACTCTCATGTGCTTCTAAATATGCAAGAAAGTTTAGCCCAAAATTTCGATGTAGCTATGAAAAAATCAGAGAAAAAACCGGGCTAAAAATCACTTTAGTGCAATAAAGGTTTGCAAAATGTTTGCAAATGACATTTTCAAGAAATCAAAAAGAGCTGAAACCCCTTATATATCAAGGGATTCCAGCTGCTTGTTTTCAGTGTCTGATTATACTTCCATGATAATTGGAAGAATCATTGGACGACGGCGTGTCTGTTCATACAGAAAGCGTCCGAGCGCATCGCGCACGTTCGTCTTAAGTGACGACCATTCGTTCACATTCTCTTCCATGCAACGATTCAGCGTCTGGCCTACAATGCGATTCGCTTCTTCGAGTAATGCTTCCGACTCGCGAACATATACAAAACCGCGTGAAATAATATCAGGTCCTGACAGAATCGTTCCGTTTTGTTTGCTCAATGTAACTACAACAACTAAAATACCATCCTGTGACAATAGCTTCCTGTCGCGCAGGACGATGTTACCTACATCGCCTACACCGAGTCCGTCGATAAGCACGATGCCTGAATTCACCTTCGGACCGTAGCGGGCTTTGCCCCCGCTAATCTCAACAGTATCTCCGTTGTCTATTAAGAAAATATTCTCCGGCTGGACGCCGCATTGTTCAGCAAGCAGGGCGTGTTGACGAAGCATTCTAAATTCCCCGTGGATAGGAATAAAATACTTCGGTTTCATTAGGTTTAACATAAGTTTCAGTTCTTCCGCGCTGCCGTGTCCGGATACGTGGATATTGCTGCCGTATATTACATCTGCGCCGATACGGAACAGTTGATCGACCGTGCGCGCCACATACTTCTCATTACCTGGGATTGGTGTAGCTGCGATAAGTACCGTATCCCCAGGCAAAATATCGGCTTTACGGTGTGCAGAGCGTGCCATGCGCGTCAGCGCTGACATCGGCTCCCCTTGGCTACCAGTAGATAGAATGACTACACGTTCGGCAGGAAGCTTATTGATTTCTTCCGGCTCCACCAACATCCCTTCCGGAACGTTCAGGTATCCAAGGTCTATTGCGATATTCACCACATTCACCATAGAACGACCAATAACCGTCACTTTACGATCATACAGTGCAGCCGCGTCGATTACCTGTTGAATACGATGAATATTGGAAGCAAACGTAGCAACCACAATACGTCCTTTGCATTTGTGGAACTGCTCTTTAATCGCTTGGCCAACCTCGCGTTCCGATCCGGTAAAACCGGGACGTTCCGCATTGGTACTGTCCGAGAGCAGAGCCAAAACACCACGCTCGCCGATTTTCGCCATTTTTGCCATGTCCGACATCTGATTATTGACAGGCGTCTGGTCGAATTTAAAGTCTCCCGTGTGCACAATACAGCCTTCTGGTGTATCAAGGCACACACCGACAGAATCCGGAATGCTATGATTTGTCTTGAAGAACGATGCGGTAAAGCATCCAAGCTCGACTTCAGATTTGTTGTCGATCAGATTGAGCTTGGCTTCTCCAAGAAGACCTGCCTCCTTCAGCTTGACCTCGATCAATCCGATCGTCAGCTTCGTTGCATATACCGGAACATTCAGGTGGCGCAGCACGTACGAGAGCGCTCCGATATGGTCTTCGTGACCATGCGTAATGAGGATACCGCGGATTTTGTCCTTGTTCTCCTGTAAGTACGTAATGTCCGGGATGACAATATCAATGCCAAGCATTTCTTCCTCGGGGAATTTTAAGCCTGCATCGATTACCACGATGTCATCCGCATACTGGATTACATACATGTTTTTGCCAATCTCGCCCACGCCGCCCAAAGCGAAGATTGACAAGGCTTTCTGGTTAAGTTTCGACAAATTGATTCCTCCTAAATATTCAGTTGTAGTTACATTTGATCAAACAAATATTTATTTTATAAAAACCGAACCAGTCACTTGTTAATATTATACATGATGCTCCAAGTTAAAAACAAGTGCTATCAATTGTTACTATATCCGCGAACATCATTTATTATGTAACAATATAGCTATATCACTTTCCAACGTTCACTAAAAAAGAAAAAGAGCAGGGAAATACCTTCCTGCTCTATTCTTACCCAAAATAGTTAGCTAAATAAACCTTTTACATATTCATGCTCCTGTTCGGTAAGCGAAACTAATGGGAGCCGTACGCCACCTGTATCTATTCCTTTCAGCGCAAGTGCCGCCTTTACCGGTGCCGGGTTAGCCGTGATGAACAGTCCTTCGAATATCGGCAATAACTTACGATGCCATGCACTTGCTTTTGCAATGTCACCACCTACAAAAGCCTGAATCATCTCCGCCATCTCTGGACCGATAACATGACTTGCTACACTGACCACGCCTTTACCGCCCACTGACATACATGGTAGCGTCATGCCATCATCGCCAGTATACAATACAAAATCATCCGGTGTTTGCTCGATTATATGAGACATCTGACTGGTATCACTGTTCGCTTCTTTAATTGCGATAATGTTCATCACATCGTTTGCTAGACGAACGGTTGTCTCGGGCTGCATATTAATGACAGAACGCCCCGGAATGTTATACAGCATTACTGGTAGCCTGGTACTTTCGGCAATTGTTCGAAAATGCTGATACAGCCCTTCTTGGGATGGCTTATTATAGTACGGTACAACTAACATGATGGCATCTACGCCGATTTCCACTGCTTTTTGCGTTAGTTCAATGGATGCGTCAGTGTTGTTGCTGCCAGTACCTGCAATGACCGGTATGCGTCCATCCACAATTTCTACAATGTAGCGGAGCAACTCTACCTTCTCTTCGCCAGTTAATGTCGGCGATTCCCCTGTCGTGCCCGCAACAACAAGTGCGGTAGACCCGGTAGCAATCAGATGCTCGGTAAGCGCCTCGGTTTTCCGTTTATCGATACGCAGCTGCGAATCGAATGGAGTTACCATTGCAGTTACCAATCGTCCAAAATCCATCACGGTCATCCTCCTCAGAATTGCACCTTATCAAGATCAAACGTTTTATGCAGGGCACGGACCGCACGAACCATATCCACTTCCTTTACCAGCACCCATATGGTCGTATGAGAGTCAGCCGATTGAAGAATTTGGATGTCTTCTTTTGTCAATGTTTCAACGATGCGCGCCATAACACCGGGAACCCCGGCCATGCCCGCACCGATAATCGACACTTTAGCACAGTGTTGTGTTAGAAGTGGTTCATATCCCATAATATGAAGGATATTTACCGCTTTTTCCACTGCTTCATCATGTACCGTATATGCAACGCCGAGTGGATTCACATTGATAAAATCAACACTAATCTCATTCTCAGCCATCGCTTTGAACACCTGCATCTGCAGATCATATTCTCCCTCTTTGGCCATCACTTTAATCTGCGTCACATTGGATACATGGGCAATACCGGTAATCAGACGATCATTCACTTCGCCCGCCACCCGGTTTGCCTCTGCCACGCTTGTTACTAGCGTACCGCCATCATCGGAGAATGTAGAGCGCACACGAATCGGTGTGTTCGTCTGCATCGCGATCTCTACTGCACGCGGATGAAGAACCTTCGCGCCCTGATATGCCATGTTGCAAATCTCTGTATACGTAATTGTAGATAACGAACGTGCTTCTTCTACAATGCGTGGGTCCGCCGTCATAATACCATTCACATCGGTAAAAATATCAACCATCTCAGCTTGTAACGCAACACCAAGGGCGGTGGCCGACGTATCACTGCCTCCACGCCCTAGAGTCGTCGTATCCCACTCTGTTGTCCGGCCCTGGAAACCAGTAACAATAACAATTTTACCCTGTTCCAATTCACGCACAATGCGCTGCGGATTGATTGTTGCAATTTGCGCATTCGTATAATCATCATTCGTCAAAATACCAGCCTGACCGCCTGTCAATACAGCCGTGGTAAAACCTTTTGCGTTCAACATGCTTGCCATTGTAGCAGCGGAGATAACCTCTCCGCATGACATGAGCATATCTTTTTCCCGTTTGCCGAGCGCGTCCCCATTCTCTCTAATTAAATCAAGCAAAGTATCAGTTGCATACGGATCACCTTTACGCCCCATTGCAGATACAACAACACACACGCTGTATCCTTGCTCTAGGGCTTTGACAATGTGGTGAGCCGCACGCTCTCTCTTTTCGGCGGTCGTCAAAGATGAACCGCCGAATTTCTGCACAAGTATTCTCATGCTGCTCTCATGGCTCCTTAACTTAAGACTCTTTGATTAGATTGCGTTTAACAAGTTCTTCAGCGATTTGTACGGCGTTCCATGCCGCACCCTTTAACAGGTTATCGGATACGATCCACATGTGCAAGCCCCTTGGGTTGTCAAGATCACGACGCAAGCGTCCAACAAAAGTCTCAAGTTTGTCGGCTGCTTCTGTTGCAAGCGGATATTCCTGCTCTTCTGGATTATCCTGAACGACAATTCCCGGTGCATTTTCAAGCAATGTACGTACTTCTGCCAGTTCATAGTCATTCTTGAATTCTACATATACTGACTCCGAGTGACCTTTGACAACTGGAATACGCACGCAAGTCGCGGCTACGGCAATGGTCTCATCGGAGAAAATTTTCTTTGTTTCACGTACCATCTTCATTTCTTCATTTGTAAATCCGTTTTCTAAGAACACATCAATTTGCGGAATGGCATTGAATGCAATTTGATGCTTCTTCGGAAGCGATCCGACTGGCAGTACTTCTTTTTTCACTTCGCTGCCATGAATAATCGCCTCTGTTTGGTCCTTTAGTTCCTGAATTGCTCTGGCACCTGCACCGGATACTGCCTGATACGTGGAGACGATGATGCGCTCAATGCCATATTTTTCGCGCAGCGGCTGAAGCGCTGCCACCATCTGAATGGTAGAGCAGTTCGGATTGGCAATAATACCGTTGTGCTCAGCCATTGCTTCCGGATTTACCTCCGGGACAACGAGCGGTACATTCGGATCCATGCGATATGCGCTTGTGTTATCGACACAAATCACGCCACGTTTTGCTGCTTCCGGCGCGAGCGCTTTGCTTACGCTACCTCCCGCGCTAAACAGAGCGATCTGTACACCATCGAACGCCTCAGGAGTCGCTTCTTCGATTACAATGTCCTGTCCTTTGAACGGTACTGTTTTGCCAGCTGAACGGGCGGAAGCCAGTACTTTCAGCGATGCAAGTGGGAACTGCCTTATTTCCAGCATCTTCAATATTTGTTCCCCTACTGCGCCGGTAGCGCCGACGACTGCTACATGATATCCTTTGTTGTTCTCCATCTTTCCCCACTCCTTTTCGCTCACCGAATATGTGTTTCGATGTGACTATATTTTTTATTATGAAAATAGCAAAAATTGCTATTGCATATAGCGAAATTTCTCTACCAGCATCGGCTGAAGCTGTTTGCCTTCCAATGCTGCCTCACATGTCTCCTTGATAAGCTCCATCCGGGCAACGAGGGAGTTCGGCTTCTTGTCCGGGGCATCCTGACCATAAGGAACCATATAAATATTCTTAGTCGCCATCACCTTTGCCACGTTCGCTGCATTAAGCCCCAGCCCGTCGTTAGTGGAGATGGCAAGCACCACCGGATGCAGATTCCGCAAAGTGGCTTTAGTTGCCATCATGACTGCACTATCGGTAACTGCATTAGCCAGCTTACTCAGCGATGTACCCGTGCATGGCGCGATAACCATCACATCAAACCGCTTGCTAGGACCAAGCGGCTCGGCATCCACAATTGTGGCGATGATGTCATTCCCAGTAATGGTCCGTAGTTGTGCCTGCCAATCGTTTGAATTGCCAAAACGAGTATCCGTTGTCGCCACCGTATGACTAATGACTGGTACCACTTCAGCACCTGCATCGACTAGCCTCTGAATCTCTGGCATTACTTCCTCGAATGTGCAGTGCGAGCCGGTTAATCCAAAGCCGATCGTCTTACCCTTGAGATCCATTTTAATTCCTCCTGTTTCCCGTTTGTTCGAAAACGAGCCGCGACAGTGTACGCGCAATAATCTGTCCCGCAGTTTTCGGTGCAACGATTCCGGGTAAACCAGGAGCAAGGATCGCTTTAATTCCCCTCTTTTCCGCGTACCTGAAATCAGTACCACCCGGCTTAGAGGCGAGATCAATAATTAGTGCATGATGCTGCATATTCGCAATAATCTTAGCTGTTATAATACAATGTGGAACTGTATTAAAGATTAAGTCAGCGTCATCGACTTGTTGGCTTAACTCATCAATATGGAACGGGGTCAGTCCCATCTCAAAAATGCGAGCCAGATCCGACGACTTACGAGCGCCTACGCGCACATGTGCACCTAACGCATGCAGCGCGCGCGCCATAGATACACCAACCCGGCCCAATCCCAAAACCAGGCTTTTCGAACTATGGATCGTAAAATCAGTATTCTGGATAGCCATCATCAGCGCGCCCTCTACCGTGGGAATCGAGTTATAGATGGCGACATCGTCACGGTCCATCAATTCCATAAGACCAAGACTATACTTGGCAGCGATACCCATTAAAAAACTGCGGGCAATCCCGGTATAAATACAGCAGTGAGCAGGCAGCGCGGCAAGAATTTCTTCTGTTAATTGCAGAGGTTTGGAGCAAAAAATACTCTCGACGTATCCCTTGCCATCCGAACCTACAATCGGCAGAATCAAGGCGTCCACATCGTGCAAGACATCGGCAGAAAGCGGCCGCTTCACCGCTCCGGTGAAGTTGCTCTCCCAATTATCAAAGCCGATGAGGGTTACCGCGGCGTCCAATTCAATGAATTTCTTGATGACTTCAAGCTGGCGGGCATCTCCACCAATGAAGGCAGCATGAATTCCTGTTAGCATAAGATAACCCCTTTCAAACCATTTTACTGCAAAGCTTCGTTAAGATAAAGCATAAACAACCGCTGCAGCTATGGTTTCCCGGAATTCGTTGCGTTTCTATCCTCATCGTATTCCGTATCTGCCTCTATTGTGACAGCCGCCTGCCTATTCATTTTCTATTAATCCTTTGCTGTTCTTTCCTTCATTTCAACAATAATCATCTCGCTACCAATTTTCCGAATCGCTTTCCATGGAATCATAACCTCCTCTTTTTTGCGTCCGATGTTAAGCAGGCTACCTGTGGGAAGGATGATGGATTCGATCTTGCCTGTAGATGGATCAATAATCATATCGGATTGTCCGACAACCCCCATTCGCTCACCATTATCTAAATCGATAATTTCTTTGCCTCCTAATTCACTGTACCTCATTAGACCGCCTCCTTGTATGGAATATCCATCATGCTTGGTATACTAGATATATACGTTCGTTTTTTCGTTTTCATAAGTAGAACAGGGACAAATATTAAGTAATATTTATGTTCAGTACATCATGCATAGGAGAGATGGAAAATGCGCACACTGTGCATTTCAGATATCCACGGGCAGTATGACGCGTTTTGTCGTCTGCTCAATACTATACAGTACAACCGGATTTCCGATCAGCTCATATTGCTGGGAGACTTCATCGATGGGGGCCCATATGGCAGGCAAGTAGTGGATAAGGTAATGGAATTATCACGTGAAGGAGATGTTGTTGCTATTCGTGGAAATCACGAAGAAGCGTTGCTTGCCTGGCTGCACGGAGAACTTCCGGAATATACGAAAGAATACAGGGCGCTACCAACGCTGAAAGATTACATTGGAGAGGCGATAGAGAACAGCGGAGAAAAAAAACTGCGTAAAAAAATTCAGGATATTTATGCTCATCATGTAGAATGGATAAAAAATTTGCCTTACTATTACGAAACACCAACACATATCTTCGTACATGCCGGGATTGACCCAACACGTCCTCACTGGAAGGATACGCCATGCCGGAAGCTGGTCTCTATACGCAAGAAGTTTTTTCTTCATCCAACCGGTCTCACCCAAACCGTTATCTTCGGCCATACACCAGGCTTCAAGCTGCACGGTCGTGACGATATCTGGTTTAGCGAAGATAAAATCGGCATTGATGGTGGAGCCGGCCACAACCGCCAGCTTAACTGTCTCTCTATTACAGACAATGGATACGAAACATACAGCGTACCCATCCATCAATAAGCAGTCTTTCTTCATATTAAAGAACGCGAGAAGCAATTTGCTTCCCGCGCTCTTTAAACACTACACTCCAGTATGTCCGAATCCCCCGCTGCCACGCTTTGTCTCGTCAAGCGACGCAACCTGTGTTACCTGTACACGCGGCACCCACTGGAATACAAGCTGGGCGATTCTGTCTCCTCGCTCCACAGTGAATGGCTCCAAACCATGGTTAATTAGGATGACACCTACTTCCCCCCTGTAATCTGCATCAATTGTGCCAGGTGCATTTAACGTCGTAATACCTTTCTTGTATGCCAAACCGCTGCGGGGACGTACCTGGGCTTCCAGGTTGGCTGGCATCGCCATGGCGAATCCAGTCGGAATTAATGCTCTTTCCCCTGGCTGTAGCACAATTGGCGCGGGAACAGCGGCACACAAATCAAAGCCGCTAGCCAGTTCGGTCATCTTCCGAGGCATGCCAATATCTTCATTTCCCGGTAAAACAGTTATTTCTACATTAACGTCGTACAAGAATATCGCTCCTCATATATTGTGGAATCGTCTCAAGCGGACTGACAAGCGCGGTTGCCACCGGCTTGTTGAAAATTTCTTCTGCTACGTTTTTTACGCTCTCTATAGTAACTGCCTCTACACGCTGGATAATCTCATCAAGCTCCAGATGACGGGCAAGCAGGAGTTCATTCTTACCAAGGCGGCTCATACGACTGCTGGTGCTCTCCAAGCTTAGCATCAAGCTGCCTTTGAGCTGTTCCTTCCCCTTTTTTAACTCATCTTCACTGATGCCTTTTTCGCGCAACTCGGCTACCGTATTCATCATGACACGGTACACCTCTTCTAGTTGTTTGGTAGCTGTACCGGTATACAGTGTAAACGTACCTGTATTTTTAAATGCGGAATGATACGAGTACACGGAGTATGCCAGCCCGCGCTCTTCACGTACTTCCTGGAACAAGCGTGAACTCATACTGCCACCAAGTATATTGTTCATCAAAATAAGTGAGTAAATATTTGGATGACCGACATCGTAGCCTGGGAATGACAGGCAAAGATGTGCCTGCTCTGTCTCCTTTTTCTTCCAGACTGTTCCTGCTGTAAATTCCGGCTTGTCGTCCGACGTAAGTATCCGTGTCGTTCGCTTGTATCCAGAAAAATGACGGGTAATTTCTTCAAGTAGTGTATCAGACACATTGCCCGCCACTGTAATTACTGTCTGCTCCGGTGTATAGCGCGATTCAATGTAGTTTTGTATATTATCGCGGGTAATTTTGTTTAATACGTCTTCCGTTCCAAGAATGCTGTAGCCAAGTGGATGTGTTTCATAGCATGCCTTAGCTATTAAATCGTGTACAAGGTCATCCGGCGTATCATCATACATGCGAATTTCTTCAATAACAACATTCTTCTCTTTCTGCAATTCCTGTTCATCAAATACAGAATTGAAATACATATCGGACAGAATACTAAGCGCACCCGCAGCATGTTCATCAAGCACACGTGCATAGTAGCACGTATATTCTTTTGAGGTGAATGCATTTACGTGTCCGCCAATTTGATCAAACGCTTCAGCTATTTGCTTAGCAGAACGGGTCGCTGTACCTTTGAACAACATATGCTCGATGAAATGGGAAATTCCGTTCAGTTCCATATTTTCATATTTTGAGCCTGTGCCGATCCAAATGCCCAGCGCAACGGAGCGGACAGTCGGGATTTTCTCAATAATGACGCGCACGCCATTTTCCAGCGTGTATTTTTCTATCACTACGGCTTTCCTCCTCTATGGCGACAAAAATGTCACATATTTCTTTACTATAGCAAACTTAAGATATTCGCTCAATAGGAGGGCACGCGACGGGTGGAAAGGGTCTCACTGACCGTACCAAGCGCAAGTTTCTTTTCTTTTGCGTATTGGATGAGCCGAGGCAGCGCCTTATCGGTCGATTCCGTCGGGTGCATCAGCACAAGTACACCATTGTTAATTTTCGGGGCAACCGTACGAAACCATTGCTCCGGTGTAGGTTTACGCCAATCGATCGTATCGGCCGTCCATAAAATTGTTTTTAGCTTGTGTCGTGCAGCCATATCCACAACCCGCTGATCAAAATCACCAGATGGCGGAGCGAATAAGGTAGGAGTCACTCCAGTTGCCTGAGTAATGACGGCATTCGTTTTTGTAATCTCTTGCTCCATACGGGTCAGTGAAAGCTGGCTCATATTCGGATGTGAATACGCATGACTGCCGATTTCATGGCCAGCTTCTTTGATTTTCTTTGCTTCATCCGGATATTTTTTCGTCCAACTGCCATCAAAAAAAAAGGTTGCTTTTACTTTTTCTTTTTCGAGTGTTTTTAGAATAGAGGGTAGATATTCATTGCCCCATGCAACATTAATCATAACGGAAATCATCGGCTTTTCTGGATTCCCTCGATAAATAGGCGATGATTCTAATTGATCAATATGAACGGCTGGCTTCACCTCTCGAAAAACGATAAGTGATTCATCCCACTTTCCGGCCTGTTGCATACGCTTTATTGTTTTTTCCTCATCAATCTGAAGTCCATTATAACCCGGAATCCCTTTCCAAATCGGATCAATACGTGCATTCACAGGTGCGATGTTTTTTGTACGGGCCAACTCCTTCAATTTTTCTTCCCACTGCACTGCTTGATTCGCCAGAGTAGCTTGAGCCGTTTTCTTCGATGCAATATACAAATCCACCGACTCTGATGTCATGACAGTATATAAAAGAAAAAAAAAGCATAGCGAAGCTAGCAAACGGTTCATCTTTTTTCATCACTCCCGCGCACAAATAGGTTTGTACAATCCTATGCGGAAAAGGGAACAAGCATACATAAAAAAATAGCGACGGACCTAGTGTCTCGTGTCGCTATCTTCCTTCTTACTGATTATTACTTTTAGCTTCAGCCGCTTTTTCCTGTTGCTTTCTTTCCTTCAGCAGTACCTTGTGTGAAAGATTGACACGACCCTGATTGTCGATCTCAGTCACCTTCACTTCCAGCTTATCGCCGACGGATACTACGTCCTCAACCTTACCTACACGTTCTTCCGCAAGCTGGGAGATATGAACAAGCCCCTCTTTACCTGCGAACAGTTCTACAAAAGCGCCGAATTTCTCGATACGCTTAACTGTACCGTTGTAGACTTGTCCGACTTCAACTTCACGCACAATATCTTCAATAATTTGTTTTGCCCTTCTATTCGCATCGTCATCAGGTGAAGCAATATAAACGCGACCATCCTGTTCAATGTCGATTTTTACGCCAGTCTCTTCGATAATTTTGTTGATTACACGGCCGCTTGGTCCGATAACATCGCGAATTTTGTCCGGATTGATACGCATAATCGTAATCTTTGGCGCAAACCGTGAAAGTTCTTGACGAGGCTCTTGAATAGCTTCTTCCATTTTAGCAAGAATGAACAGACGTCCTTCACGAGCCTGATTTAACGCTTGTTCAAGAACCTGACGGTTGATGCCTTCGATTTTGATATCCATCTGTAGCGCAGTTACACCTTTACGCGTACCTGCTACTTTAAAGTCCATATCGCCGAGGTGGTCCTCCATACCTTGGATGTCGCTCAAAATCGTCATATGCTCACCGTCTTTAACAAGACCCATGGCAATACCAGCTACCGGCGCCTTAATCGGTACACCTGCCTGCATCATTGCAAGCGTGCTCGCGCAAATACTTGCCTGAGAACTTGATCCGTTCGATTCAAGCACTTCGGATACGAGACGAATCGTGTATGGGAATACATCTTCACCCGGAATAACCGGCTCAAGCGCACGCTCTCCAAGTGCTCCGTGTCCAATTTCCCGACGCCCCGGTGCACGCAGCGGACGGGCCTCGCCTACACTGTATGGAGGGAAATTATAATGATGCATAAAACGCTTTGATTCTTCAAGGCCAAGACCGTCAAGAATCTGCACATCACCAAGCGCACCAAGCGTACATACGCTGAGCACCTGGGTTTGTCCACGCGTAAACAAGCCGGAACCGTGCGTACGTGGCAACAGATCGATCTCGCAGGAAATCGGACGAATTTCGTCAAGTCTACGCCCGTCCGGCCGCACTTTGTCATGCGTAATGAGACGGCGCACTTCTTTCTTCACAATATCGTGCAGGATTTCGTTTATTGCCACTTCCTGTTCTGGATACGTTTCTGCAAAATGCTCCAGCGTCTCTTCATTAATAGCATCAATCGCAGCATAGCGCGCTTGTTTCTCTTCGATACGAACCGCTTCTATTAGACGCGCTTCCGCATATTCTTTCACAGCCGTTTCTATTTCCTCATCAAAGGAAACAAGCTCTACTTCCATCTTTTCTTTGCCTACCTCGGACGCGATCATCCGGATCTGTTCCACGATTTTGCGGATTTCTTCATGACCGCGCATAATCGCTTCCAGCATGACTTCTTCCGGCACCTCATCAGCACCGGCTTCAACCATGTTAATGGCATCATATGTACCAGCTACGGTTAGATTTACATCGCTTTTCTCCAGCTGTTCCACAGTTGGGTTCACGATGAACTCTCCATCGACCCGGCCGATAATCACGCCACCAATCGGTCCGTTAAACGGCACATCGGAAATGCTTAGCGCCGCGGATGTACCGATAATTGCCGCAACTTCCGTCGAACAATCCTGATCTACAGACATGACCGTATTAACGATTTGTACTTCATTGCGGAATCCTTCCGGGAACAACGGACGAATCGGGCGGTCAATCACGCGGCTTGTCAGCGTTGCCTTCTCGCTCGGACGCCCTTCCCGTTTAATGAAACCACCCGGAATTTTACCGACAGCATACAGTTTTTCTTCATAGTTTACTGTTAACGGGAAAAAATCGAGGTGAGAAGGTTTCTTGGATGCGGTTACCGCACTAAGCACCGCAGAATCTCCATAGCGCACCATTACGGCGGCATTGGCTTGCTTGGCTAATTTGCCGTATTCGATCGACATTTTCCGCCCGGCAAGCTCAAACTCATATACTTTTACTTCATCCATAAAAAGATAATGCCTCCTCTCGTGCTCAACAAAAAATATTTCGTCATTCTTCTATTATTTCCTGCAATGAAAGGAAATAAAAAAAAACTTGCTAAAAACAAAAAGACAGCAATAAACAAATGTCCATATTCGAATTTATCCAATGCAATAGACACGAAAAAAGCGGGGAATCCCCGCTTTCTCTTATCGGCGTAAGCCTAATTTGTTGATTAACTCACGGTAACGAGTAACATCTTTGTCTTTCAGATAAGCCAGCAGGTTGCGGCGTTGACCAACCATTTTCAACAGTCCACGACGGGAATGATGGTCTTTTTTGTGCGTACGAAGATGATCGTTCAAGTAGTTAATTTTCTCAGTAAGGATAGCAATTTGCACTTCTGGAGATCCAGTGTCGGACTCATGAGTGCGATACTCTCCGATCAGTTGCTGCTTGCGTTCTTGTGTCAGAGCCATCCTATTCACCTCCTCATTAAAATCCCCAATGCCCTAGAAATCCGTTGGTGACTCGAACTTCCAAGCCATGGTTGTTTACCTAACAAAATATACTATATCACAGTTAGCATATGGAGTAAAGTCCCGCTTTATACAATGGACAGCTTGGCGAACTGCTCTTTCGCAGTCGCCACATCTGAGTTAATTTGTGCAATCAGGGCATCTACCCCGGCAAATTTCTGCTCCTCTCTAATAAAGAACAAAAATTGTATTTCCATTGCTTTATCATAAATATCGCCCATGAAATCGAACAAATGAACCTCAAGCGACTTTTCTTTACGTTCATTCTCAAATGTGGGCTTAATGCCTACGTTCATTACTCCATCATACACTTTGCCTTCCAGTTTAGCCCGCACACCATATACCCCGTTCCGTGGCACGATATAAGGAGCGGATAAACGCAGATTTGCCGTCGGAAATCCGATGGTGCGCCCTCGTTTTTCACCATGGACTACCGTGCCTCGTACACAATATGGACGGCCGAGGAATTGCGTCGCCTCTTTAATCTTACCGCTGTACAAATATTCACGAATAAGAGTACTGCTAATTTTCTCACCAAACCGGTTTACAGGCGCTATCACATCGACACTATAACGCCCATGTGAATGTTCTTTCAAAGTGAATACCGTACCTTTGCCCCTGTGTCCGAATGTGTAATCGAATCCAACCACTACATGCTTTGCAGAAAGCTGGATAAGAAATTCATCAATAAAATCCTCTGGATAAATGGCGGCAAACGAAATGTTAAAATGGACAACGTAAGCAACATCTACCCCCATTGTCTTCAGTTGTTCGAGCTTCTCGTCTACAGGCGTCAGATACTGGGTATAACCGCTCTGACCAAGCACCTCGCGCGGATGCGGATCGAATGTCATGACGGCAGACTTCATTCCTAAGGACTTTGCCGTATCGATCGCTTTTTGAATCACGCGGCGATGTCCAGCATGGACGCCGTCAAAATAGCCCAGGGCAAGCACACATGGCTCCCCTTTAAAATCGGGCGGTAGCGGATAATGCAAACGTTGAATTTCCATTTATGCCTCCCCCTCCGGAAACACTCTTACAGGTTTGGATTCGACACCATTCTCTTTATCTATATATACCACTTCATGCAATGCAAGAAAAGCTCCACCTGGGCTATATAAGCGAATTTTATCTCCAATTTGCCAATCATTCGGCTTGCGATGGCGTTGGCTTAGCCCATTGCGCATTGCCTTTACCCGGCCTTCCGGTACGGTTACAGCTGGATACTGTGACAGCCCGACATCGAGCGGATACAGAAGATGTTGCAGCCCGTCTTCGCGTGCAGCTTTTTCCATCTGTTCCAGTGTAACGCATTGTTCGAGTGTAAATGGCCCACTCTTAATTCGCTGCAAATAAGACATATGAGCAGGATATCCAAGCGCTGCACCGATATCCACACACAGCGTCCGCACATACGTACCTTTAGAACATGCAACCGTGAACGTAATGCTTGGCTTCTCCACCGTAAGATGCATGTCCTCAATATCGATTTTGTAAATGGTTGCAGAGCGAAGCTTCCGCTCCACTGTTTTACCTTGCCGCGCCAGTTCATGCAGCCGCTTGCCACTCACCTTCACTGCAGAATACATCGGAGGTAGCTGTTCAATCTCACCAAGAAATTTCTCCATCGTTTCACGCACCTGTACCTCACTCAATGCCGGTTCGACGGTCTTGTTCTCGATAACCTTTCCGCTTGCATCCTGCGTATCAGTAGCAGCGCCTATCACCATAGTCGCCCGATATACTTTCGGTGCTTCATGCAAATAATCAGCTACTTTGGTAGCAGGTCCAATACAAATAGGAAGCACACCTGTCACATCTGGATCCAGTGTACCTGTATGTCCTACTTTTTTCGTACGCACAATACGCCGTACTTTCATCACACAGTCATGTGAAGTCATGCCTGCCTGCTTATAAAGCGGGATAATACCGGATAGTCCACTCATGACCTATCGCCACACTCTCTCAAAGCTTCGCTGACCTTTTGTATGACGATACGCTTCGCTTCCATAAGTGGCGCAGCTACAGTACACCCAGCGGCACGTACGTGACCACCTCCACCAAACGATTTGGCGATAGATGCAACATCTACTTCACTTCGTGAACGAAAGCTTACCTTTACTGTATTTTCCGCTACTTCCTTAAATAATACACCGACTTCTACTCCATCGATATTGCGACCGTAGTTTACGATTCCTTCAGTATCCTCACTGCTAGCACCTGTCGTCGCTAAATCCGAGAGCGTGACAGTAAGATATGCTGCTTTATCATCATCGGTAAGCTGCAACGTCTGCAGGGAACGCTGCAACAGGCTTATATGTGCTTTTGTAATTGATTCCAATACTCGTTCCGCAATACTTCCCGGCTCTACTCCACAGCTAAGCAACTCAGATGCGGCTGCCATGACATGTGATGTCGTATTAGAATAGCGAAATCCACCGGTATCCGTTAATAATCCCGTATACAGACAAGTCGCTAATTCTTTCCCTGGCGCAAGCTGTATATGACGAGTTAAATCAAAGATAACTTCCGCTGTAGCCGCCGCATCTGTCCGAACTAGGTTGACCGTGCCGAACAAGTCATTCGTTGGATGATGGTCGATATTTAGCAATGCACAATTCGGTGCGAACCACGCCTTTACCTCCCCGATACGGGCAAAATCGGCACAATCGCAAGTAATTATCGCATCATATGTATGATGTTCCGCCTGAACGGAAGCATTAATAATCTCATCCGCTCCAGGCAAGAACATAAATTTAGCAGGGGTTTCTCCTTCATTAACAAGTGTGACCTGCTTGCCTAATCGACGCAGAATCCACCCCATCGCCAGCAAAGAACCAGTGGCATCCCCATCGGGATTAACATGGTTTACAACAAGAAAGTGCTCATGTTCGTTCAGGAATCGCGCTGCAGCTTCCAGGGATACCTTATACGAACTCATTCCTTCTCTTCCTCTTCTTCTTTAATCTTCGTCAGCAGCGATTCGATACGACTGCCATATTCTACGGATTCATCAAACTTAAACAGCAAATCAGGCGTGTGACGCAGACGAACGCGTCGGCCGATTTCTGTGCGCATGAACCCTTTCGCCTTTTCAAGTGCTTTAAGTGTATCCCCCCGCTGTTCTTCACCGCCGAGTACACTAATAAATACTTTTGCCTGCGAAAGGTCACCGGATACTTCTACTCCGGTTACGGTAACGAACCCGATACGAGGGTCCTTAATCTCCCGCTGAATGATTTGGCTGAGTTCTTTTTTAATCTGTTCGCCTACACGATTGGTGCGAATGTTGCCCATATCGATCCACCTCATTCTGACTGAACCTGAACGTTCAGAATTACTGTGCGACTTCCTCCATAATAAACGCTTCGAGGACGTCTCCTTCTTTAATATCGTTATATTTCTCTACTGTAATACCACATTCATAGCCTTGAGCTACTTCACGGGCATCATCTTTAAAACGTTTGAGCGCATCGATTTTTCCTTCATAAATGACGATACCTTCGCGAATGACGCGAATACCTGCATCACGCTGAATTTTACCATCCGTGATATAGCATCCTGCAATCGTGCCTACACGAGATACCTTGAACGTCTGACGCACTTCAGCCTGACCGATAACTTTCTCTTCGTATACCGGTTCAAGCATACCTTTCATTGCCGCTTCAATTTCTTCCATGACCTTGTAAATGATACGGTGCAGACGAATGTCCACCTTCTCTGCTTCTGCTGTTACGCGAGCGTTCGGTTCTGGACGAACATTAAACCCGATAATGATCGCATTTGATGCAGAGGCAAGAATGACATCAGATTCGGTAATTGCACCGACACCGGTATGAATAATCTGCACACGCACGCCTTCAACATCGATTTTCTCAAGCGAACCGCGCAGCGCTTCTACAGAGCCCTGTACGTCCCCTTTGATAATGACGTTGATGTCTTTCATTTCGCCTTCTTTAATCTGGTTAAACAAGTCGTCAAGCGATACACGGGCAGAAGCACGAAGCTCTTTCTCACGACGGCTAGATGAACGGCGTTCACCTACTTGACGTGCCATCTTCTCGTCTTCAAATACCATAAACTGATCGCCCGCCTGCGGAACATCATTCAATCCGGTGATTTCAACTGGTGTGGACGGCGGAGCTTCCTTAATACGGCGACCTTTATCGTTAACCATTGCACGAATGCGGCCGAATGCTGTACCAACAACGATAGGATCGCCAATTTTTAATGTACCATGCTGCACAAGAATCGTAGCAACCGGTCCACGTCCTCGATCAAGTTCCGCTTCAATAACTGTTCCACGTGCACGTTTATTCGGGTTTGCCTTCAATTCTTGCACTTCCGCCACAAGCAAAATCATCTCAAGAATGTCATCAAGACCTTCCCGCTTCAACGCGGACACATGCACGAAAATCGTGTCGCCACCCCAATCCTCGGGTACAAGGCCATGTTCCGTCAATTCCTGCTTCACCCGATCCGGATTAGCTGAAGGTTTATCCATTTTATTAACCGCCACGATAATTGGTACCTTGGCCGCTTTGGCATGGTTAATCGCCTCAACTGTTTGTGGCATCACACCATCGTCTGCCGCTACGACAATAATCGCGATATCGGTTACTTGCGCACCACGGGCACGCATCGTTGTAAATGCGGCGTGGCCTGGTGTATCAAGGAAAGTTATTTTCTTGCTATGTCTTACTACTTGATACGCACCGATATGTTGGGTGATACCGCCCGCTTCTGTAGAAGTCACGTTCGTTTCCCGAATCGCATCAAGTAACGTCGTTTTTCCGTGGTCTACGTGACCCATGATGGTGACAACCGGCGGACGTTCCTCGAGTGTATCCGGCTCATCAATTTCCTCAATATTTTCAAAATCGCTATAGTCAAGCTCGATTTTTTCTTCAACTTCAATTTCATAATCGGCAGCGATAAGGTGAATCGTATCTACTTCAAGCTCCTGATTAATCGTAGCCATTACACCAAGACCAAACAATTTCTTGATGATTTCGGAAGGCTGCTTTTTCATTTTTTTGCCAAGTTCAGCTACAGTCATCGGACCCGAGATTGTAATTTTATCCACTTTCACTTCCGGTCTAGGTTGCTGTTGTTGCTTATTATGCGGGCGCTTTATTCCTTTGTTCATCTCGGCTGATTTCTTTTTATCATCAAAACGATTGGAGCGATTGTTTGGTTTCTGAGCCCCTCTACCTCGGCTCTGATTATCCCGTGATGGTTTGCTGCCTTGACCCTGTGGTTTGCTGCCT